>NZ_QNUA01000004.1:0-103283 GCF_008042285.1 Bacillus sp. AR13-1 | reverse complement strand
CAGGTATGGGCGGTTTCCCTAGAATGGATATACCAGTTATCTATAGCCTTGATTTCTAATACTTTATAATTGAATATAGATGACAATAGATAAGATTAACCCTTGCATCATCGGTTAGAGTCATCTTACCTATTGCCATCTATTAACTTGTACCAACCTTCTTACATAACATCACTTATCCATAACAAACCAACAGGAACTAGAACTATATCTTTTATTGATGTACATTTTAGTTAATTTAAAATAATAATAGAAAAAGAATGTTAGTACATTCATACGTACAGCAATTATTCCTTTTCATGCTATCATGTTATTTGTACAAATAACGTAAAAAAACAAATATCTCCAATGTTAATTAAAAGAATAAACAATACAATTATTAAAATAAATAGGCCACTAAATCCATATTTTTATGAAAATAAAAAAAGAGCACTTTTCTTCAAAGCACTCGTTCAAAGAGATTTAACAATCTCGACGATCATCACGATCACAGTCATGATTACGTCTACGACGACAATCATCACAATCGCAGTCACGGTCACGTCTACAACGACAGTCATCAAAATCTCTATGTCTGCGTCTGCAAAACATTAAATCATCCCAAAATCTATTACAATCTCTGCAATGTCTGAAATTACAATTACATCCCATAAATATGATTACCTCCTCTTAACAATAGAATTCCTCATATTCTATGATTAAAAGTTAAAAACAGCTTGTTTATTAGTCTACTTTCTGCATTTTAAAGTAATAATATTATTATCTAATCTTCAAATTGCAAGTCTATTTCAGCCCTTATCACCCCTTAACAACAAACAAGACGCCACCCAGATCACGGCAGCGCCTACGATAATTGCTATTGGTTTAATCATTATTCCGCTAATAATCCTAATTCATGTTGAATCCCTGAGAACGAATAGCCATATGCAAATCCAACAATACGAATACCTGGAGCGTATCTATATTCTAAATCCTCGTTGTACGTTTTCCTATAATACTCTAACTTAGTATCAATATTTTGCTTATGATTAATAATTACTTCATCACTAGGGAATCCGTCCATTTCGATTTGAACAGCTAAATACTCTGCACCTTCATTTACAGCCTCATTAAAACACCGCTCTAATCCATCTAATGTTAAATCCATTATTCATCCTCCTCCAAAATAAAAAGCACCCGAATGGATGCTTTTATAGCAATTATTGATTTGTGTTTTAATTACGGTAAATGAAGTTTTATTCTTCTTCCAATCACCAAATGTCGCTACACTATTCCAACAATATTAAGTAACTGGAAGAAGAGTAAAAGCTCTCCTTAATAACGGTATCATTCAATCACTACCATCTGCTGGTTTCGGATTTTATGTGCCGTCATTATGAAACCGTTTAGACAACATATAGATTATAAAGGAATCTTTATGAGTTGTGTTTTAAGCCACTTCTCACAATACAAATATATCACGTTAACTCCAAAACAACCGGCACATTTACTGCCAAAAAGCGGTCACGACTCTGCCATGTTTTTAATTAATTGTTGCTTTAATTCTGTTTAATAATTTTTGGTATAATTCGTTTTCTGTTGACCACTTAATATGACTAAATTGTCTAGTATCAAAATGAATATCTTTAAAATCGTCATCTTTACATGTCCATATAACAGTCTTACCTAGTCCCACCGCATAACCAGCTTCGAAATAAACTCCAGCTCTGTGTCCGGTAAAATCTGCAATTACAAATTTACTTTGTCTTATTTTGACTATAATTTCATCAGTTATGTCATTATTATGTTCCGCTTCATCAATTCTAATAGGCTGGTATCCTGCCTCTTTTATAGCTTTTGTGATTGCATTCTTATATGGACTATCCATTTTTGGACTAAACGACATCGCGACAAATACCTGCTTAGTATCCGCTTCTCTTCCTTTTTCTAATTCTGCAATACGATTCCATCCTTTCGCTGTAACTGTAATATGTGCAGGGAAATCTGCTGCCGATAGCTTAGATATCTCAATCAGTTCGTCCTGAAATAGTTGGTTCGCTATATATTTCATTTCCAACAATTGAGCACTCTGTACAAAAAATAGAGATTTATCTGATTCACGAATATATACTGGGTCACCTGGAAATTTGGACAATTTAGCTAAGTTTATTAATGACTCATCCAACCTATCAGAAGCACTATCTGGATATTCACTTAATAGATCCCCTAAAAGATAAATAGGATATGGAAATTCTGAAAGATTTTTATCTGATCGATTAAGAAAAATCATTATTTTTCCCATCCCTCTAATGGTTCTCTTTCTTAAAATTGCAGAAAGTTTTCTCTTCTGCTCTACATTTAATTCAAATCTCGCTTCTTCAGCCATGGAAAATGTACCACAATTCTCACATTTATATTGCTCTACACGTCCTCCTCCCACTCCCACTAATTGTTGTTCCTCAATAGAGTTTTGACAAACCGGACATCTTTCACTCATCACAATCACTACTTTCTTTTTTTATAGCATAATCTTAACATATAAATAATTGACTTACCCATATCTTATATTGTGTGTAACTGCCCCCTTCGCTGAATCCCTTGGTATCATTGATTTCATTTAACTTTCTCTTTTGAGTTACACAGTACGAAAATTATGAGTAACTGTATAGGGATACCACCAGCATTTTGCAAAACAACCTACGCTATGCGGAAAAATAAAATAAGCTGCCCATGTGGACAGCTTATTTACATAATTATCGAAGTCGGTAGTCAATAAATCTTTAAAAATATCTCTTATTCATCTCTACTAGAAATTTTTTTGTGATGGGAAACCCAGAACTTTCCCCGATAATCGAATCAATTCCACAATGAGGACATTCTGCTGTATCTTCTTCCTTTTCCCACCAATCTGTTATTTCTTTAGGACTAAATACTTTTAAGCAGTGGAAACAACCACATATAATATCCTTTTCTAAGAGGTTTCTATTATGAGAACAAAAACGATGTGCTTCCTCAAAATATTTTTCCATTAGTATCCCTCTTTTCGTGATTTTCTTCGATACTTTACTTAGATTCTCCTTTTTATATCTTATACATGTGAGGTTAACATAACGCATCATTATCGGTAGCAAGGAAAAGGGAGGAAACCGTACTCTCACCAAGGAACCTTCTTTTTTTTGTTCTATGAATCTATGCATTTTTTTATACATTCCTATCTTAGCGCGGTTTTAGGGTTCTTGTTTGTTACTGGAACTGTATAAAATCTTGCATACTCTTAGCGTTTTTTTTTCCAAAATGCTGCGATACCCCTAGATTTAAAAAGAAATAAGCAGTGATTAGATTTTAAACCTAGTCATTGCTTTATCCATTGCATCTTGGTTTACACCTATATAACGTAACGTGACCTTCTCTGATGAGTGATTGAATATCTCCATGAGTAATGCTATGTTTTTCGTTTGCATGTACATGTGATACCCGTATGTTTTTCTTAACGTATGCGTCCCTATCTCATCTAATCCAAACTCTGCTGCAGCTCCGCTTAATATCTTATATGCCATGCTACGACCAATTGGACGATTCTTACCTTGTCTACTTTGCAATAAATACTCATTGTCTTCTCTTTCTATAATAAACCATTTAAGCTCTCTTTTCAGTGCTGCAGTAATTTGTATTCGTTTCTGTTTCCCTGTTTTCTTTTCACGCATAGATATATGACTGCCTTTAACATCCCCAACCTTTAGTTTTAAAATATCACTTATACGTAACCCTGTATTAATTCCCATCACGAATAAGATATAATTACAGTCACTCTTTTCTTTCAAATATTCTTTTATCTGTTGTATTTGCTCTGGATTACGTATTGGTTGAACAAAATTCATTATTCATTACCTCCAGTCTCTTCTGTCTCGTAAACTTCTAATCCAAGTGCAAAAGCTAGTTTATAAAATGCTTTAGACTTCCAACGGCGGTAAGTACGCTCTGACATTCCGATTTCGTTATAAACCATGTAATCACATACATCCTCTTCTTCTAAATAACGTTTACAAATAATATCCCTTTGGATACTTCCTGCACGTCCGTTTCCTAATCGATTTAGAAATTGATCAATACGTAATGACATTCTTTCGAGCCATTCTTCACGTTTACTTTGTTGAATATTCGCTATGGCAACATCTTCTAATGGCTTACCAACTACATGTGTAGGGCCGTGCTCGCGCATTTCATAAGAAGGAGTGACTTTCATTTCTTTACGCATCATCCCAAATTGTCTATGTATACGTACACTTTCCAACACGCCTTCTAATTCCTCTTGTGTTGCCGTTCTATCGATTTTTGGTAAGAAAGATAATTGTTTAGTCATGTAAGACCACCCCTTTTTATTTTTTAATTACTTTTGTCTTAAAGCTCCACGTCTACGTTCATAACGTGGTCCACGAATCCCCATTAAATCTTCAATGTCACGAGTGCTTAATTTCTCTTTTTGTTTTTTCTTGTTTTTCTTCTTCGCTTGTTTTGATTGCTTATTCCACTCACGCAATTGATCCCTTAGCACATTCATTTCTCCATCTCCCTTTTCAAAATAAAAAGGACACCATTTCTTAGAACAGCTCTATTGCTGCTCTAAAAATTGGTATCCTCTAGTAAAATTCAATAGAAATATTTCGATAACAAAGGAGCAACCTATGAAGCATAATATAAATCTATGGTCCTTTATTTTTTCATTCGTTTGCATTGCTTTTTTTCTTTTATATCTTGAAGTATGCACACCTGAAATGAATGCATCTTTTATAAACGTCGTTTATTTTCACCCTTTATTTTTTGTACTCATTTTTTCAATAGGAACTTTTTTTGCTGGTATGAAAGGATTCTCTAAAGTAGATAATTGGATTTCAATGCTTAGAAGCATAGTAACAGTTCTACTAACACTTTTATTATCAGTGTTTTTAACACTAACTTTAATTGTGGGCTATGCATTAAGTTAAACGTATTTCTTCACGAATAAAACTCGATATTCCGTCAATACTGTAGATAACCTAGTTGGAACAAGACCTCCATTAGGTGAGTAGTTAGCTTTTGCTAGCTGCTCTTATTTTCTGCAATTGGTTACATTTACCCGCTGTTTTTAACGTAATATTACGTTAAAATATAAAAAAATAAAATATATTGAGCTGTTATACCATTACCCTAGGAAACTAGGGTTTTTATTTATACAAAATGAAATTTTTATTAGAATATTTTTCTTTATTTCTCAATATAAAGAGCCTAGGATTTTCATTAACAATCCTGTAGTATATGAACAAAGAGTAAGGTAAGAGTTACTCTTTGCCATTTTAAGAAAGGTTCTGTTGGAGACAACAGGACCTTTTTTCGTAAAAGGATTATTTTATTGAGTTTTCATCAACTATACCCTTGAATTTTCAAACTCAAATGAACCTCTAGACACATACACCATATACTAATTTAAATATTTCATAAGAAAGCAGGTGAAAAATATGCCATCTATTCTCGGGAGCCTTGTCGTACAAAATAGTAATGGTTCTTTCAACTTAGGTGATTTTTATAACGTTTCTCCAAAAGAAAATACAAAAGCTTATAATGGCTCGGGCGGTTCCAATGTCGCTTTTATCGTTAATAATTTTAATGGTGTTAGTGCAACAAACACATTCGATGCTGATGTTGCCGATCAAGACCAAATTGTGTCAAATTAGGCTACTCCTGAATAAAACCCAATATTCCGTTAATAATGTATATACAGTTTCAGATTTCCCTTCATACCCGAAGGCTTAGCAGCTAGCTTTTACTAGCTGCCCTTTTTATGTTTTACACGAATAAAATTCTAAACATTGTCTAACAATGTAGTTAAGGCTTTAAAAAGTCGATTTTTCCCACTCTAGCTTTCTTGGTCGAGAGCCGAGCAGTTAGCTTTTGCTAGCTGCTCTTATTCTGTAAGTAATTCCTCCTTGAATAAATTCCTAAATATTGTCCATACTATAAATACACTTAATTTTTGAACTTCCTTCTTAAATTTTCTTTAGGAGAGCAGTTAGCTTTTGCTAGCTGCTCTTTTATTTGGTTACTGCTTCTGTTTCTTAAAGAAATTCTTTAACTATATTTCCCTAATAAGGACAAATTCTTTAATCCGTCTCGAATAAAATAAATAATTTGGCATATAATATCTATGCATCTAGATTATTACCTCTGTATGGAGCAGTTTGGCTGGGCTAACTGCTCTTTTATTGAATAAATTTCTAAAAAGTGTTAACAATATAAGTACACCAAGGTTGAATACGAATGACCATTTCGTTCTTCTTATTCACCAGGGCAGTTAGCTCTTGCTAGCTGCCTTTTTTTAGTTTACCCGAATAAAGTTTCAAATTATGTCCCATACTATAAATGAGCTGATACAGCTTGAATTCACAGTGACCTCTGTAATGTTCTTTCCCTTTCTCTGAGGGATGAGCAGTTAGCGCTTGTTAACTGCTCTTTTGTATTGAGCAAATAATAAAATTTTGTTCTTATTTCTTTTTCAAATCATATACTGCTAAACTAGTCGTTACGCTCATAAGAGTTACCTCTTATCTGAAAAAGCACTGATGCATGGTGCTCTTTTTTAATTTCCTTATTTCTACAAAATGAAATTTTCATTCGATTTCTGCATCTAGACCATCATCAATTAAGAAGTCACATAGTATATCTAAATCACCGCTTGCCACAACCATTTCCCATGCTTCACCTCCATAACCATATTCCTCTGAAAGAGCATTAACAGCACGGTTAAAATCTGTAAAATTAAATTCTCCGTAATTAACAAACAAACTTCGACTATTATCCACTTCTTCCGTTTGATCTAGTTTTAGCTCATCAATAGTTATGTCCTTTTCAACTAGTACCTCTTCTTCTACATATCCATCACGAACACGATCAGCTGCTTGTTCTAATGTTTCCGCTTCTACAATTCCCTCGTACACCTTAGTTTCCGTAAACGTTACAGTAAAAGTTTTCATTATCTATTCTCCTTTTCTACTAAAATGAAGTTTTTATTAAAATTTTTATCAACAATTAACACATAGAAAACACACTCCATTTTTGGTAATATATAGTTAATCCTTGAATGCTTAGTTTTTAAAAGGACCCACCCCCTCACTGTGGGTCCTTTTAAATGTTTTCTATTAAAATAGCGTTTTTAATAAAAACTTCTCACATTTAAACCGGACAAGCATATGTTATTGTATGGAAGCTTTCCATTCATAGCATTCTACCTTTCTCATTTGAGAGCACACTTATATGTGTGCTCTTTTTTATTTAAGATAAAATAACGATTTTGTAGAATTTATATATACTTATAATCAACAATTGGTTATACTGTTAAAGTTCCTAACAGTCATTAATATGGAATCGACAATTGCAACAACTTTACTTCCCTAAGTCCCAGCATTTAAAGCTGGGATTTTTATTTTTGTAAGTTCATTTCTTTTTCTTCTTTAATACGTTTTCGATTACACCAGTAGCAAAGATTAGGCCCTTTATGTTTCATTGATGGTCTATACAAAGTTTTAACTGGCTTGCTACATTGCGGACATTCTTGTTTATCATATTTCACGATATTTTTCCCCTTTCAAATAAGGATTTTATTAAAAAACTGCACATACATTAATCATGGTAGGCTTTTCGATATGAGTCTTGGTCATAGGGCGCCTTAAAAAGCGCTCTTTATTTTTATAGTGACAGGCTCAATAACTCCAAGTAACAAATACAATATAAAAAATTCACTCATGAAAATCTGATTACGATTTTTTGAATTTTTTATATCTCATGAGACATTCACCTATCTTACTAAGAGTGCATATAAAAATGTGCTCTTTTTATTTGTTGTTAAATAAGAATTTTGTTTAATTACTTCTAGATTCCACTTGACCATTTTCTTCAGTGACAGGCCAATAGATCCAAGTAAGGAATACAATATTAAAAATTTAATCATAAAAATCTGATTACAATTTTTATGATTCTTTCTATTTCATGAGACATTCACCTACCTTACTAAGAGTGCATATAAAAATGTGCTCTTTTTATTAACCATTTCTATTACTTCGAATACATTATTATCAAACCAAGAAATATATAGGTTTCTCTGGACCAGTTACCTTGTATTCCTTGCATTCCTTGTACACAGAATCCGTTTATAACAAACGGGTTCTTTTATTTATTCATCATAAAATAACTATTTTATTAAAATCTTCACGAGCAATAACTTCGAATTCTTAGATCAAAATGAACCTCTAGATGATTACAACATATGCTAATTTAAATACTTTCTAGGAAATTAGGTGCGTACTATGCCCTCAGTTGTAGCAAACCTTGTCGTACAAAATAGTACTGGTTCTTTCAACTTAGGCGATTTTTATAATATTTCTCCAAAAGAGAATACAAAATCTTATAATGGTTCAGGATCATCAAATGTTGGTCTTGTTATCAATACCTTTAGCGGTGTTAGGTTCGTTGTGTTATTATTTTTTATAATAAATACGGTACATGAAATTATTTTATTGATTTTAAAAAAAGCCCCTTGTAAGGGCCACTTATTTTACAAGGTACTGTTTTACTTCTTTTATTAATAGTTCCGCACTTTCTGGATTTAATGTTATCTTACCATTTGCTAATACTATGTTACGATTTGACACCTCTTCTGTTAATGCACAAACACCACCAGGCTGATACTTCTGTAAAACAATGTCTTCACCTTCTACAAAGATCTCTAATGGTGATTTTTCTTTAATACCTAGCGTATTTCTAAGTTCCTTTGGAATTACCACACGCCCTAACTCATCTACTTTTCTAGTTAATCCGGTTGCTTTCATCTAATATCTTTCCCCATACATGAAAATTTAGTTTCATTTACAAAAGAACAAGTAAAATAAATAGAGGATTTTTGGCACGATAACAAGATAAGTAATTGAAATGAAGCAATTCGTCAGCTAGTAGAAAAGGGTTAAGTCTTAAATAATGACTAGCCTTTTTATTCCCCCTAAAAACCCCAAAAACACATTTAAAGTCCTTATCTGTCTTTACATATGTTTTTAAAATGAACAAGACCTATTTTAACTTGTCCATCGAAACGCAAAATAAACAAACCTGAAAAGTCGTTTTTAAATTAAACTTCCTTCTTTTAATACACTCTTTAAAAAATTGAAAAAGAGCTGAATTTTTATCACAGCTCATGTATTTATTAGCTCTGTATGCGTACATGTAGAGTGTTGAGAATATCCAAAAATCTTGCTTCCTGTTTTATTTGATTTACAAAATCAGTCTTTCCTAAATCAGAAAGATTTCATTCACAGAATTTTCGGACTTATAGTATAAAATACGATTCCGTTAAAAATCTACTATCGTTCCTCTTCATATATTGGCACCAGAACCTCCTTTTTAACCAAAAAAGTTGAGGATTCCCCCAACTTTTTGATTCATCTATTGTCTTATTAGTCCTGTAGATGTAACCTGATATATTCTCTTCTTACCCATATATTCCTGTTTGCCATTCTCAAGGTTAGTTAAAGTAGCTCGTATCTTTTCCTTTTCTGCTTCCCCTTCTATATGGGTAAGTTCAATGTAATCCCCAACTTTTACAGGAACGGTTTGGGTTTCAGCAGTTCGTTGTCTATTTCTCACAATTTCTTTATTGTACACAACGCTACCCGATGAGTTCTGTACTTTTATACTTGCATACGTACTATTAAAGTAGGAATGTGGTATACCAGCTTCTAATTGTATCTGCATTTTTTCTATCTCTTTATTCAATGATGTTTCAACAGAACCTGTATTTTTCACCTTTAATATTTTTATTTTTCAACCATAAGTATACCTAGAAATATTCTAAAAACTAGTTGAAAATCTTTTAGATTCTAACTTTCTTATAATACCACTTGCTATTTCTTCAATATTTTCATTTAGAAAGAAATGATTACCTTCAAATGAATTGAAGGTACACGATTTACTTGTGTATTGTTTCCATTTTTTCACCTCATCATATGTAGTTAATTCATCTTTTTTTCCGTTCAATACAAGAAAATCAATGTCACATGCTCGTATATTGTTGTTATGGATATATGTCTCTACAATTTTAAAATCTGCTCTTAGAATGGGGAGAAAAATTCCCATTAATTCTTCTGATTGTAGTACCTCGGTTGATGTTCCCCCCATTGCAATAACTTCATTTTTGAATTGTTCATCGGGTAGGTTATGTCGAATATTTTTTATCTTACTATTAGGATGATTTCTACCGGATAAAACAAGAAATTCAGGCAATACATTATTAGAATCCTGTATTTTTCTAGCTAATTCATAGGCAATCAAGCTTCCCATGCTATGCCCATATAAAATATAGGGCGAATTATCTAGTTGCTTGACTATACTATTGTAGACATCATTTACAGCCTCTTCCATACTCTGGTACAGGCTTTCTTCAATTCTATATCCTCTACCGGCTAACTCTATTGGAACTACTTCAATATGTGGATTAAAGTAATTTTTCCATTTTGAGTAACTAAACGCAGAGCCACCAGCATGTGGAAAGCAAAAAAGTTTAGTCTTATTCATAGATTTTCTCCTTACTTTAAAATTTGTTTATATTTTGGCCAATTGTATAAAAGTCTTTAATTATTATCTCATTCGGTAATTCATCACGTGTTGCACAAGCAGATATCTTATAATTTGGATCAATATTATATTGTCTAAAGTAAAAGTTTTGAGGTATATTCGTGTATGAAATTAAAGTTCGTGACTCTTTTTTTACAGAGAATGAATTTAACGGGATATAAAGTCCTTTACCAATCATTTTTATATGGCTTTCTTTTAATGTCCATAAATCAAAAAAATAATTGATTTGTTCATCAGAATTCATATTAGATAAATCATAAAATTCTTCCTCTGAAAAAAATTCATTTGCTAATTTAAGAGCCTCTATGTCTGAAACTCTTTCAATATCAATACCTACATTAGAATTAGCAGTGGCACAGACCACCCATTCTCCTGAATGCGAAATATTAAAGTGAAAGTCAGAAAAATTTTGAACAAAAGGTTTTCCGTACTCATTATATATAAATTTAATTTCTTCATTATTCATTTTATATTTTTGGCAAACTAGGGAACGGATTAATAAATCTCCTATCAAAGTCCTATTAATATCACATAAATTTAATAAACGCTTCATTCGTTCTCTCTTCTCATTTGAAATCAAGTTACTAAATTGATTAAACAAATGATTTTCAATATTTTTTGGTATTTTCACAGCATGAATTTGTATGATAAATCACTTCCTTTTTAAAAGGATTTCTTCCTATGTATACGTTATAGAAATTCAATTTCATTTTCTAACTTGCATTTATTCAAGTGCAAATATAATAGAAAAGGTGCATATTTACATATCAATGAAAATATACACCTTTCCTCAGCAATATCATCAAAGCATTCGCTTCTGGTACAAAAACTTCAGAGAATTTACAGCATACTATGAACAACTCATATATGTTTCTATGTCCCTATCAAGCAAGCCCCTTAAAAAGTAATGCTCTTGATATATATATACATAATCTCCTACACTTGATGTGCAGTTATTGGACTGCTCTCTTTATTTACACTACTACTCACAAATAACAACTTTAATAATAACAATGTTTGTTTATAAAGTTGCCTCTTTTGTGCTCTCTACTTTTCCGTTAGCGAAAGGGATGTCTCTTTTATTCCTTCTAATTCATTTAGTAGATACTTAGCTAACTTTTCAACTGCGGGGGAAGCTACTATTTCTTCGTGTGATCCAGGGACCGAATACATATTCACTCTTCCTTTTAATAAAGGCTTCCAATCCGTAAACAATTCTTTACCTTCCTCAGCACTAAAGTAAATAACTTCCCCAAAATATGGTGTTAAATCATGCTCTGCCATTAAGTTCAGACATTTCCTGTGAGCATTGATAATTTGCTTCAAATTCGTAAGATTTGCATCAGGCGGGAGCACTCCTTCCACAATTAATTGTTCAACAAGCATGTCCTGTTGATGAACAAGCTCTTCTTCCTGGTCCACTAGCTCTATATGGATGAAATGCTCCAATATATAAGATAGCATTTCATCCTCTGTCTTGTAATCCCGTTCTGAAGGCACCTTGGTATCCAATAGTACCAACACCTCAACTTCTTCTCCCTGGTTCCGTAGCATAGTTGCGATTTCATAGGCGATTGCACCGCCCAGAGACCATCCTCCCAGACGATACGGCCCCTCTGGCTGAGCCCGCTTCATTTCCTCGATGTAGAGTTGCACTACTTCCGATAAAATCAACCCGTTCATTCCTTCTTTCTCTACGAGAGGATTCTGTAGACCATAAAATGAGCAGTGATCCTTGAGTAACCTTGCTAGCTGAATGTAACAGAGTACATTACCCATAAATGGGTGAACACAGAAGAAAGGTCTTTTCTCTGATTCTTGTAATGGAACCAGAACCGATAATGATTCTTCCATACGATGATTCTCACGGATGAGACAAGCGATTCCTTCCACTGTCGGATTCTTAATTAGTGCGGGCACCTTAATCTCTTTTCCAAATTTCTCTCTGACCTTTGAAATCAATTTGATTACAAGGAGAGAGTGACCTCCTATATTGAAGAAATCATCGTTTACATGGATATCTTCTAACTGTAGCAAATCCTGCCAGATTGTAATCAGCTGATACTCGATTTCATCCCGTGGGATGATTGGTGTAGAAAAGGTACTTTCTCTTTGAATCGTTAAGCTGTTCAGTGCCTTTCGATCAACCTTCCCATTTGTTGTAAGCGGAATCGCATCCACCTCAATAAAGTGTGCAGGAATCATATAATTCGGTACTTGCCTCTTGAGATGCTCACGCCATTCATGCATACTTCCTTCACCCACCACATAGGCAACCATTCTCCGATCTCCTGGTTGGTCCTCTCTTATCAAGACTATAGCCTCTTTCACCGATGGATGACTTTCTAAATTCGCTTCAATCTCTCCAAGCTCAATCCGGAATCCTCGAATTTTCACTTGATTATCGATTCTTCCCAGATAATCCAAATGGCCATCAGCTAAATAGCGGACTAGATCTCCCGTCCGGTATAACCGTTCCCTTTCATTAAATGGATGAGGAATAAAACGTTCTAACGTTAACTCTGGACGATTCAAGTATCCTCTCGCTAGGCCTGCTCCACCGATATAAAGTTCACCCGTTACACCAACTGGAACAGGTAACAACTTCTCATCCAATACATAGGCTTGAACATTTGGCAACGGACGCCCAATGGTTACTCTCTTACTATCTTTTTTGATACGATAGCATGTCGCATCAACCGTACATTCCGTAGGACCATATACATTATAAAAATGGATATGGTCATTCTCTACTAGTTGTTCCCACAGTGATGGCATAATCGCTTCTCCACCGACCAGTACCTTGCTTGGAACATGAACACTATCGTTTTTTTCTAACAACCCCTCATCTATGAGTAATTGGAGTAGTGAAGGTGTTATATCAAACATTTCCAACTTATTCTCCCGAATATAAGATACAAACTTTTGAGGATCACTGCGAACTTCTGTTGAAATAATATATAAACTAGAACCATACAAAAGCATTTGTAATTGTTTAACGGATGAATCAAAGGCGATTGAGGCATTTAGACCAACGCGCATGTTATCATGTGCCCGATGTGAAAAAACCTCTTTCTGTAAACCATAGGATAGATTTAATACCGAATGATGCTGCACCATAACCCCTTTTGGATTCCCGGTCGAACCTGAAGTGTAGATAACATACGCCAAGTTTTCTCCTGTTACTTTACATATTGGTGAAAGGGTGTTTTCTTGCGAAATCATTGCTTGATCTCGGTCCAAACAAACTGTTTCAACTTCTTCAGGTATCCAACCTTGTGATACTTTGTTCGTAACCAATATTTGAATTCCTGTGTCCTCCAGAATATATCGTAGGTGACTTTCTGGATACGATGGATCCAGCGGAACATAGGCTGATCCAGCTTTCAAGATTCCCATGAGACCGACAATCATCTCAACTGAACGTTGGAAACAAAGCCCGACCAATGACTCCGTCCCAATCCCACATTTCTGAAGATAATGGGCCAATTGGTTTGCTTTCTCATTCAGCTCTCGATACGTCAACTGCTGATTTTCATCTACCACTGCCACCGCATCAGGTGTACGATCCACTTGATCTTCAAACAGTTTGTGGATCACACTCTCACGTGGATACGCTGCTGCATTATCATTCCATTCTTCCAGTAGTTGTTTCTGTTCTATTTCCGTAACATACACCAGCTCCGACAGAGTTTGATCAACGTTCTCGATCATTTGCTTAAACACCTGGCTTAAATGCCCCAGCATCCGTTCAATAGTGAGACCATTAAACTTGCTACGATCATACTTCAACTTTAACAACAACTGGCTTTCTGGGACAACTGTCAATCCTAATGGATAATGAGTTTGCTCTACTCCTTCCAACTCACCAATTTCTAGATTTCCTGAGGACTCCTCTTTCACTGGGTAGTTTTCAAACACATACAAGCTATGGAACAGTGGGGTTCCTCTAGGAACTTCACTCCATCCTTGAATCTCTGTCAAAGAAGCATATTCATATTGTCTTCTTTCTATCTCTTCCTCTTGTATCTTCTGCAACCAATCCATTATTTTTATATTATCTATCAACTGAATTCGCGTCGGTGATGTGGCAATAAAAGGACCTACAATGTTTTCAACATCAATAATCTCAGTAGGGCGTCCTGAGCTAGTTACACCATAGACAATGTCATCTTCTCCACTATACCGGCCCATGAGATACGCCCACGCACCTTGAATTACCGTATTCAAAGTGAGCCTATTGCGCTTCGCCCAGTTTTGTAACGCTTGGGTTTGCTCTTCTGATAAATAAGTTACCTTCTCTGTGTAACCTTTTTCTTGCTCTTTACTTTCTAAACCCAGCAGAGTTGGAGCTGTAAAACCTTTAAGTTTCTCTCTCCAGAATTGCTCCGCCTGATCCTGATTCTGCTCTCTTAGCCATTGAATATATTTCTTGTATGGCGATGACTTAGGTAAATGCACGGCTTCTCCATTCATTCTCTTCTGGTACACTGTAAGCAATTCGTTAAAGACCAGTGGTAGGCTCCATCCATCCAACAGAATATGGTGATGTGTCCAAACAATCCGATATTCTTCCTCACCTTCTTGAATGACAGTCACCCGCATCAATGGCGCTTCATCAAAAAGAAAGGCTTGTTTTCGATCCAATGCCAAAAAGGCTTTTCTTTTCTCCTCTTTTTCTTCAGCAGTCAGCGTACGCCAATCTTCTACATTCACCTTAAATGGAACACTCTCATACACCACTTGTAAAGGCTCTTCAACTTCATCCCAAAGGAAAGATGAGCGGAAAATTTCATGCTGCTGAATTACCGATTTCCACGCCTGTTCGAAAGTTACAATATCCAATTCTCCTCTAATCATGAAACTTAATTGCACTATATACGGCGCTACATGTTCATCCCCTTGGTCATGCAATGTATGGAAAATCATACCTTCTTGCAAAGGCGATAGTGGATATAAATCGGTAATCTGATAATTATTTCCACAATTCATCTTGGATAATACTTTTGTCAAACTGGCTTGGTCAAGATTAGCCATCACAAAATCTGAAACGGTCAGTGCAGATTCTCCATCCGCAGATTGAATCAATTTACTTAGTTGATGGAGCATATTCTCTGCAATACTTTTTATCGTTGATTTCGCGAATTGTCCTACATTGTATACCCAAGTGAACTGAAGTTTCCCATCCGTTACAATTCCAATTACATCGATTAAATGCAAGCGCTTGGAACCAGAAGCATGATCTAAGCGCTTAAATCCGTTCTCCGGAATAAGCATTGCATCGTCAGAAAACATTTGGTCAAATTGTCCAAGATAGTTAAAACTAATAGACGGTGTATGTTGAGACCCCCATTTCTCACACATTGTTGTGTTCAGATACCGCAAAATTCCATGGTCAACACCCTTATTAGGAATTTTACGCACTTGTTCTTTAACTAATTTTAATGCTGCAATTGGCGTGTCGGCACCGGTAATATTTAAGTGAACAGGATAAATACTTGTAAACCACCCCACAGTTCTAGATAGGTCAACGTCTTCGATAATCTCTTCCCGACCATGCCCCTCCAAATCCACGGTCAGCGCCGGATGACCTGTCCATGCTGCCGTAGCCTGTACCAATGCTGTCAATAGTACCTCATTGATTTGAACACGATGAGTGCTTGAAATTTCTTTCAATAACGTACGGGTCTCTTTCTCATCCAGCACCACGGTAATCTCCTCGGTTCCTGTGTTTGCTGGAACTTCGAGGGTGGTATCCACTGGTAGCATAGCCACTTCTTGTTCGGATTGCTGCTCCCAATAATCACGCACTTCTTGCACAATCCCAGCTTCAGCGTAATGATGCAATTTCTCCGACCACGCTTTAAAGGATGTACTCTTTGTAGGTAATTGGATCATCTGATCCTGGCTCGCTTGATTATACGCCGTTTGCAGATCCTCTAGTAAAATCCGCCAAGAAACACCATCCACTGCTAAGTGATGAATCACCCAGAATAATCGGCCGGCTCTTTTCTCACCTTCATCAAAATACACCATTCTCATTAGCGGCCCTGCGTGTAAGTGCAAGCTTGCTTGTGCAGTGTCAATCTCCGTTTGAATCACTTGATGCCATTCTGCTTGCGGCACTTCTTCTAATGAAATAACGGTCAGCGTCGATTGTTCTTCGATTCCTTCGTTCCGCTGTTTCCAAGCTCCATTCGGTAACCGTTCATATCTTAAACGCAAGGCATCATGATGGATTAGAAGGGTACGCACAGCTTTCTCCAGTAATACTATATCCAGTCGCTCTTTTGTTCTAAAAAACATGGATTGATTCCAATGGTGTGGGTTTGGATGATCTTGTGCAAAAAACCATTGCTGGATTGGTGTAAGGATCAGTTCTCCAGTTACAACTCCCTGCTCTGCTTGTACACCCCGTTCTTCATTGACTACTTGCGCCAACTCAGCAATCGTTTGGTGTTCAAACATTTGCTTTGGCGACAATTGCAAACCTGCTTGCTTCGCACGAGAGACAATCTGAATGCTGAGAATCGAGTCTCCACCAATTTCAAAGAAGTTATCATGGATTCCCACCTTTTTAATCCCTAATACTTGCTTCCAAATGGTGGCCAGTGTTTCTTCGTTACCATTCCGCGTGGCAACACATTCACTTTCGATTTTCCTCTCCTCTGGTACAGGTAAGGCCTTACGATCAACTTTTCCGTTAGCAGTTAGTGGAATGGCTTCCATCATCACAAATCCTGAAGGAACCATATGGCTTGGTAGTTCCGCCTTGAGATAATCTCTCCACTCGCCTACATTCCCATCACCCACGACATATGCCACCAACCGTTTATCACCCGGCTGATCTTCTCGGACAATTACAACAGCCTCTTTTATGGAGACATGTGCGTTTAAAGCAGATTCAATTTCTCCGAGCTCAATTCGGAAACCACGGATTTTCACCTGGTGATCAATCCGCCCAAGATAATCCAGATTTCCATCAGGTAAGTATCTCGCTAAGTCTCCTGTCCGATATAATCGCGCTCCTGGGTCACTACTGAATGGATGAGGAATGAAACGCTCTGCAGTCAATTCGGGTCTGTTTAAATATCCACGTGCAAGTCCTGCTCCACCAATATATAGTTCGCCAGCTACGCCAATAGGCACAGGTTGTTGACAAGCGTCTAGTACATACACTTCTAAATCTGGAATCTGTTTTCCTATATTACTTCTTGAAGCATACTGCACATCATCTTGAGTAATTGGATAATACGTAACATGAACGGTAGTTTCTGTAATTCCATACATATTAATTAACTGTGGTTTCTGCCCTCCATACCTTTGAAACCATGGTACCAAGCTGGTAGGATCGAGTGCTTCCCCACCAAATATGACATAGCGCAGATGCAAGTCTTTCTTCTCATCTTCTTGTTCACACACTTGTATCAATTGTCGAAATGCGGATGGTGTCTGATTAAGAACCGTAACCTTTTCCTTTACTAACAGTTGATAGAAATCCTTGGGCGATCGACTAATCCAGTAAGGAACAACAATCAATCTTCCGCCATGGAGTAATGCCCCCCAAATCTCCCATACCGAGAAGTCAAACGCATAAGAATGGAAAAGCGTCCAAGTATCTTTTTCATCAAACTGATACCAACATTCCGTCGATTTAAATAAACGAATCACATTGTGATGCTCTACCATAACTCCCTTCGGATTCCCTGTTGATCCCGAAGTATAGATTACATACGCCAAGTTTTCTCCTGTCACTTCACATATTGGTGAAAGGGTGCCTTCTCGCGAAATCATCGCTTTATCCCGATCCAAACAAACTGTTTTGATTTCTTCAGTTATCCAACCTTCTAATGCTTCGTTCGTGACCAATACTTGAATCCCTGTGTCCTCCAGAATATATCGTAGGCGACTTTCTGGATACGATGGATCCAATGGAACATAGGCTGCCCCAGCTTTCAAGATCCCCATGAGACCGACAATCATCTCAACTGAACGCTGGAAGCAGAGACCAACCAATGACTCGCTCCCAATCCCACATTTCTGGAGATAATGTGCCAATTGGTTTGCTTTTTCATTCAGCTCTCGATAGGTTAACTGCTGGTTTTCATCTACCACTGCCACCGCGTCAGGTGTACGATTTACTTGCTCTTCATAAAGCTGATGAATCCCAAATTCCTGTGGATATGCTACAGCATTATTATTCCACTCTTCTAACTGTTTTTGCTGTAATCCTGACAGTATCGGCAACTTAGCTAATGATTTATCAGGATGTTCCACGATTAAATTCAACCAGTTTCCAAAATTTTCAGCTATGGATTCAATAGTTAAACTGTCAAATAAATCAGTCCTATAAACAAAAGTAAGCAATAAGCCCTCTTCCACTTCTGCGGCAGTTAAACTTAAATCAAATTTGGCGATTGAAGCGTGGCTGTCCATTACTTCTATACTTCGTCCATGTAGCTGTGGTAGCTCTTGTCCCGTATTTTGCAAAGTAAACATGGTTTGGAAAATCGGAGAATGACTTGTACTTCGTTCAGGTTGGATAACCTCCACAATTTTCTCAAACGGAACATCTTGGTACTCATATGCCTTCAATGCTTTTATCCGCACTTGAGACAACAACTCTTTAAATGCCGGTGCGCCACTTAAATCAGCCCGATAGACTAACGTATTGACAAAGAAACCAATCAATCCTTCAATCTCTCGATAATTTCGATTCGCAATTGGGCTTCCAACAAGAATCTCTGATTGTCCTGTATAACGGGCAAGGAAACTTTGATAAGATGCCAATAAGGTCATGAAAAGCGTTGCCCCTTCTTGACGACTAAGTTCGTTTAATTTATCCAGTAATGAGCGTGACAACAACACATTATGAGTTAATCCATGGTGGGTTTGTACCGGAGGACGGGGACGATCCATCGGCAACATTAAGACTGGTAACTCACCAGACAGTTCTTCCTTCCAATATGCAAGCTGTTGATTTAGTACTTCCTCTTTTAACCAATCCCTTTGCCATTGAGCAAAATCGGCATATTGAACTGGTAATGGTGCGAGCTCTGCTGGTTTTTCACCAATCGCCTCCTCATAAAATACCATCCATTCTTGGAGCAAGATTTCCATCGACCATCCATCCGAGATAATATGATGCATATTACACAGAAGAACCCATTCTTCTTCTGAAATTTTCACGATTTGTCCACGGAACAATGGCCCTTGCTCTAAGTCAAATGGGGATTCGACTTCAGTTTGAATCCATTGCTCCACTTCTCTTTCTCTCTCTTCTGGAGAAATCTTAGTTAAATCAATTTGTGGAAGGGAACGGAAAGTATACGGTTGAATCTTCTGCACAGGATGACCGTCCACTTCATGAAATACTGTCCGCAATGATTCATGACGCTCTATCAACTGATTCCATCCCAACTCCAATGCTTCTAGTAACCAATTTCCTGTAAGACGGCATACCATCGGCATATTATAAAGTGCACTATTAGGTGTAAATTGATCGATAAACCATAAGCGCTGTTGAGCATAAGAAAGTGGAATGGCATTTCCTCGTTCCATCGGCATCAATGGTGGAGTTTCTCGTTTTTTGCCTCCCTTACGTAACTGATCTAATCGCTTCGCCAGTGCCTCCACCGTTGAATACTCGAACAGTTCACGCACCAGTAGTTTTATTTGAAAGACTTCTTGTAAACGTGAAACCACTTGAGTAGCAAGTAGAGAATGACCACCAAGTTCAAAGAAAGAATCCTGAACACCTATATTTTCTATTCCTAGCACTTGACTCCACACTGAAGCGATAAGTTCTTCTAGCGGAGTTCGTGCGTGAACGGTATTTTCAGTAGATAATTTGCTAGGTATTGGCAATGCCTTTAAATCAAGTTTTCCATTCGGTGTAAGTGGTAAAAATTCCATCTCAATAAAGTTTGTTGGGACCATATAATTTGGTAAATGTGTTTGTAGATGCTCTCGCCATTCTTGGACACTTCCTTCACCAACTACATAAGCTACTAATCTCTTGTCGCCTGGATCATCCTCTCGTACCAATACAACCGCTTCTTTCACAGAAGAATGTGCCTGCAAAACTGCTTCTATTTCTCCCAATTCAATCCGGAAACCACGAATTTTCACTTGGTCATCTATACGACCATGGAACTGGAGAGCACCATCAGAAAGATAACTTGCTTTGTCTCCGGTGTAATAGAGACGCTCTCCTGACTTGAATGGATGCGAAATAAATTTTTCCTTTGTAAGGTCCGGACGATTAGCATATCCACGAGCAAGACTCTTCCCTCCAATATAGAGATCTCCAATCACACCACTTGGTACTAGCTGAAGATGAGAATCTAACACATAAACTTCTGTATTCGCAATCGGTCGACCAATCGATGGCGTACCTGTTGTCACTCCTACAGGTACATAACAATCCGTGGTAACAACGGTATTTTCCGATGGACCATACTGATTGATTACCGCAAAAGGAATATCGTTAGATGGATACTGCGTTAATTGATCCCCGCCGGTAATGATAAAACGAAGATCCGTTTTACCTGGCCAAGATAATTTCAAGAGTCTTTCCAGAATAGGCGTAGGTGCAAAACTAGCTGTTATTCGCGAATCAATGAGCCAGTCTCTTAGTGCTTCTGGATTAATTCTCAGTTCTTCCGTTGACAAGTAGAGTGCTGCACCAGCAGTTAGATACGGCCAAATCTCCTGGACAGCCGAATCAAAAGCAATCCCTGCAATCTGAGTCGCACGATCCTCTGCTGTAATACGATAAACTTCTTGATGCCAAGAAACCATATTCATTAATGAGCGATATTCAATCATGACACCCTTTGGCTTTCCTGTAGAACCAGAGGTATAGACAATGTAAGCTAAGTTCTCTGGATTTATCTGCCGTGTAGGTGCGATTACGCTTTCCACTGTTAACTCTTCTAACCTCACCATTTCGACCTGTTCGAAAAGGCCTTCTTGTCCTTCCGCCGTCACTACAAATTGAATTCCTGCATCTTCAATCATGTATTCTAACCTTGATTTTGGATACAACGGATCTAAAACGACATAAGCTCCACCAGCTTTTAATATACCTAGTAAACTTACCATGAGCTCAGCCGACCTCGGAAGATAAACTCCCACGACTGACTCTGGAGCAACTCCTTTTCGCTGTAAAACATTTGCCAACTGATTTGCTTGTGCATCCAGTTCACCGTAAGTCCAATCTTTTGTTTGATCAACTACCGCAATCGCTTCAGGACGCTTTGCTACTTGTTCCTCAAATCTGTCGCAAATAAGACCCTGTGGGGGCATTTCCATTACAGTGTCATTCCATGTTTCTAATAACAAAGTACGCTCAGGTTCCGATAGCATGCTCAGACTATGCAACGGATTTTGCGGGTAATGGGAAACTTCGTGTAGCCATTTCTCAAAGTGCCCTGCCATCCGTTCAATAGTTGTGGCATTGAATAAATCCTTATTGTATTCAAAAGTAAAAAGTAATCCCTCTTCCGTCTCAGCTACCATTACGCTTAAATCAAACTTTGCGATTGGACTATGGCTTTCTATCATTTCAATACTTCTACCAGATAACACCGGGAACTCTTGTTTCATATTTTGCAAGATGAACATAGTCTGGAAGATTGGCGAATGACTTGTACTCCGCTCTGGTTGTACAACTTCCACAATTTTTTCAAAAGGGATATCTTGATACTCGTACGCCTTCAATGCTTTTTGACGAACCTGAGACAGAACATCCTGAAATGTCGGTCTACCACTTAGATTAGCCCGATATACCAAGGTGTTGACGAAGAAACCAATAAGTCCTTCAATTTCTCTATAATTTCGATTAGCAATTGGACTTCCGACCAGAATATCTTCTTGTCCCGTATAGCGGGATAGAAAACTTTGATATGCAGCTAACAGGGTCATGAAGAGTGTAGCCCCTTCTTGACGACTAAATTCATTTAATTTGTCATGTAGCGTGCTTGGCAGAACCAGGGTGTATGTCGACCCGTGATGAGTTTGTATTGCGGGACGCGGGCGATCCATAGGAAGTTGGAGTACAGGAAGCTCCCCAGACAATTCTTCCCTCCAATATTGGAGTTGTTGATCAAGCACTTCCGCCTTCAGCCATCCTTTTTGCCACTGAGCGAAGTCGGCATATTGAACCGGTAATGGTTCAAGTTCTGCTATCTTTCCATCCGTAGCTTTCTCATAGAATGCCATCCATTCTTCAAGTAGGACTCCCATTGACCATCCATCTGAAATGATATGATGTAAAGTACAAAGGAGAATCCATTCTTCCTCTCCCACTTGCAAAATACTTGTCCTGATTAGTGGGCCCTCTGTTAAATCAAATGGCACTTCTGTTTCTTGTTGAATCAAACGTTTAACTTCTTCTTCTCGGTCTTCTGGAGAAAGCATAGTTAAATCCGTTTTCGGAATTGATCGAAAAGCATACGGTTCAATTTGCTGCACGGGCTGACCGTTCACTTCATGAAAGACAGTCCGCAATGATTCATGACGCTCTATGAGCTGATTCCATCCCTTTTCCAATGCCTCAGGTAGCCAACTCCCTGTAAGGCGGCATACCATTGGCATATTGTAAAGGGCGCTATTAGGTGTAAATTGATCGATAAACCATAAGCGCTGTTGGGCATAAGAGAGCGGAATAGTTTCCCCTCTTTCCATCGGCATTAGTGGCGGAATCTCTCGTTTTCTATCTCCTTTACGTAACTGATCTAATCGCTTTGCCAGTGACTCCACCGTTGCATACTCAAATAGTTCACGTACCGGTAATTCGATTTGAAAGATTTTTTGTAAGCGTGAAACTACTTGAGTAGCTAGCAGCGAGTGACCACCAATCTCAAAAAAAGAATCCTGAACACTTATATTTTTTATACCTAACACTTGGCCCCATACGGAAACAATGAGCTCCTCTACTGGTGTTCGTGATGAAGTAGTAATATCTTCACTTATGAACTGTGCCTCCAATTCCAATAAAGCTTTCCGATTCACCTTACCATTTGGAGTGAGTGGCATCCCTTCAACTTGGAAGAAGTATGCCGGAACCATATAATGTGGCAATTGCTTCTTAAGATATTCACGCCACTCTCCAGTATCCCCTTCACCCACTACATAGGCTACTAACTGCTTATCTCCTGGTCGATCTTCCTTCACCAACACGACAGCCTCTTTTACAGATGAGTGATCATGTAAAGCTGCTTCGATTTCTCCCAGTTCAATTCGGAATCCTCTGATTTTGACTTGGTTATCTATTCTTCCAATATACTCCAAGTTACGATCATTCATATATCTCACCAGGTCACCCGTTCGATATAATCGTTCCCCTTCCTTAAAGGGATGCGGAATAAAACGCTCAGTAGTTAACTCTGGTCGATTGAAGTAGCCACGTGCCAATCCTACTCCTCCAAGGTAAAGTTCCCCCGCCACACCAATCGGTACCACCTGTTGATGTTGATCTAACACATACAACTCTGTATTATCAATTGGACGACCAATTGGAATAAGCATAGGTTCTTTTTCTAAATCGCAATTATAATAAGTCACATCCACAGTCGCTTCGGTAGGACCATACAAGTTAATTAACTTTGTTTGCTGAACATCGTAAAATACCCCCTTAAAGCGGCGAACCTGTTCAGTATTTAATGCTTCTCCACTAGTAAAAACCTGATTTAAAGACGCTACATCCCTTTTCGAATTATATTGTTCCATATAATCCAAGAAAGTAGATAACATCGACGGAACAAAGTGAATGGTGTTCACACGATATCGTTCGATATACTCCTCAATCACCGCAGGATCTTTCTCTCCTCCTGGTGGAAGCAAACAAACACGTGCTCCTACAAATGACCACCAAAATAATTCCCAGACAGAAACATCAAACGAAAACGGTGTCTTTTGTAGAATTGTATCCTCCTCAGATAATGGATATTTTTTCTGCATCCACTGTAGGCGGTTGATAACCGAATGGTGTTCAATCATTACTCCCTTCGGATTTCCCGTCGAACCCGAAGTGTATATGATATAGGCTAAGTTATTTGCAGTTACTCCACTTACCGGAGCCAAATTACTCTCTTTAGAAATCATTACTTGATCCCGGTCTAAACAAATTGCTTGAATATCTTTAGGTAACCAGTCCTGTAGTGCCTCGTTTGTTAACAGCACTTGAATTTGTGAATTCTCTAAAATGTATCTCAGGCGGTTTTCTGGATAACTTGGGTCCAGTGGGACATAAGCCCCTCCTGCTTTCAAAATCCCAAAGAGACCAATAATCATATCAGGAGAGCGTTCAACACATATACCAACCAATGATTCAGGTCCTATACCTCGTTTTTGTAGATAATGTGCCAATTGGTTCGATTTTTCATTGAGTTCTTGATACGTTAACTTTCCACCCTCATAAACTACCGCCACTGCATCAGGTGTACGTGCCACTTGCTGCTCAAATAGCTCATGAATCATACACTCATGACCATAAACTATGTCAGTATCATTCCATTCTTCTAGGAGTTGTTTCTGCTCTGTGTCCGATAACATTGACAGCTTTGTATATGATTCATCTGGATGATACGCGATTTCATTTAACCAGTTCTCAAAATGGCCTGCCATACGTGCAACGGTACTACTATCAAATAAATCCGTGTTGTATTCAAATGAGACAAATAGACCTTCTTCCACTTCGTAGGCAGTTAAACTCAGATCAAATTTTACAATAGACATATTACTTTCTACCATTTCGATACTTCTACCAGACAAATCTAGTCGTTCTTGTTTTATATTCTGTAGTGTAAACATGGTCTGAAAGATAGGAGAATGACTCATACTTCGTTCAGGTTGCACAGCTTCTACCACTTTTTCAAATGGTATATCTTGATATTCGTAAGCTTTTAACGCCTTTTTCTTTGTTTGGTTCAAAATCTCCCGAAAAGTAGGGGTGCCACTCAAATCTGATCGGTAAACCAACGTATTAACAAAGAAACCGATTAATCCTTCTACTCCCTTATGATTCCGATTTGCAATCGGACTTCCGACTAGAATATCTTTTTGCCCCGTATAACGAGCAAGAAAGCTCTGGTATGCAGCCATTAAAGTCATAAATAAGGTAGATCCTTCTTGTCGACTTATATCCTTTAATTGATTGAGTAATCTATAAGGAAAAATCACGTGATGCGTATCCCCAGCGTAAGTTTGCGTAACCGGTCGAGGTCGGTCCACTGGCAGTTGTAATATAGGAAGCTCCCCAGACAATTCTTCCTCCCAATACGTAAGTTGACGATTTAACACATCACCTTGCAACCACTCCTTTTGCCACTTCGCAAAGTCTGCATATTGAATGGATAGTGAACTTAATTTAGCAGGATTCCCGCCCGTTTCTTCTTCATAGAAAGTAAGTAATTCATTCATAAGTATACCGATGGACCAAGCATCAGAAATAATATGATGCATCGTACATAGTAATAACCATTCATCCTTTCCTAATTGAACAAGCTGATTACGAATTAAAGGGCCATTCATTAAATCAAATGGTTCTTGCGCTTCTCTCGCAATTAAACTATCTACCTCTTTTTCTTTTACTTCTAGAGGAAGTTGCGAGTAATCCCTTACGGGTAATGCTCTAGGAAGGAATTCGACAATTTGTTGTACAGGTTGTTCTCCTACTTCTTTAAAAACGGTTCGTAATGATTCATGACGTTCAATGAGTCGATTGAATCCCTTTTCTAATGCTTCAGGAATCCAATTTCCTTTTAGATGCCATACAGTTGGAATATTATATAAAGAACTGTTTGGGTTAAATCTGTCCATAAACCACAAACGTTGTTGTGCATAAGACAACGGAAGTGCTTCTTTATTCTCCTTTTTTTGCATTTTCTTCTGAAGCCAAGCTCTTTTCTCAGGAGAAAGTGAACTCAGCTTTGCATGTAAATCACTTCTCATTTTTTTACCCCTTCCTCAACTAAATTACTCTCGAATATTCCTTGTGCTTCTTCCTCTGATAGCTCTTCTAATTGCTTAAGTAGTTCAAGTAATTCTTCATCATTACTCACTTCTGCTTCTTTTTGAATATAGTCTTGAAGACTTACATTCTCCTTACTATCATTCTGTATTTCTTGATTTTTGTTATAGAACAATTGATCAATCTGTTTTGCCAATTGTTGCACCGTATGAAACGTAAATAGATCATGCAATGGTAACTCGATTCCAAAAGCCTCTTTAAGATTGGAAACAGCTTGTGTAGCAAGTAATGAATGCCCACCTATTTCAAAAAACGAATCCTGCACTCCAATATTTTCTACTCCTAAAACTTGATGCCATATTGAAACGATTGTTTTTTCCGTAGGTGTACGGGGAGCAATATACCCCCTCACTATCTCCTGTCTCTCTGGTACTGGTAAGGCCTTCCTATCAATCTTTCCATTTGGAGTGAGTGGAAATGCATTCAATCCGACAAAATAGGCTGGAATCATGTAATTTGGTAGCTGGTCCTTGAGATAATCACGCCACTTATGAGCATCCCCATCTCCCACAACATAGGCAATCAAACGTGGATCACCAAGATAATCTTCCCGCACCATCACAAGAACTTCGTTAACTAATGTATGCTTTTGCAATGTCGCTTCAATTTCTCCTAGTTCAATCCGGAACCCACGAATTTTTACCTGATGATCGATTCGGCCAAGATACTCCAAATTTCCATCTGGCAGATACCTTACTAGGTCTCCAGTCCGGTATACTCGCTCTCCTTCTTTAAACGGATGCGGTATAAAACAATCTTGCGTTAAGTCAGGACGGTTTAAGTATCCACGTGCTAATCCTGATCCACCAATGTAAAGCTCACCAACTACACCAATTGGAACCATTTTTTGTTCAGCACTCAGTACATATACTTCTGCATTGAAGACTGGTTTACCAATTGGTGGTACCCTATACATGACACCCTTTTCTAATTCCATATATGTGGAATACGTAGTATCTTCGGACGGTCCATATAGGTTGTACACCTTCTCAACCGTACTTCTCTCGTATAAATCTTGAACGAGTGAATATGGTAATGGTTCTCCAGCCAAATTCATCACCTTTACCGAAGAAGGAATTGTTTTTGCGCGAACCAGTTCCTTCGCTGCCGATGGCACAGTATTGACCAAAGTCACACCCTTGGTAGACAACTTGTCTAGATGTAGAGCATTTTCAGCGACAATCACCTTACCACCCATCGTTAAGGGAACAAACACTTCAAAAACGGATAGATCAAAGGATAGCGAAGTTGAAGCTAATACTCCCGCTAATTCCTTTTGGGAATATGTGTGATGCGCCCAATGAATCATTGTTACTGTATTCCTGTGCTCAATCATTACCCCCTTTGGATTTCCAGTGGAACCTGAAGTATAGATAATATAGGCTAAATTATCGCCCGTCACTTCACTGGTACACACTGTAGTTACTTCTTGTTCTATTTCTTCTCGATCACGATCAATACAAATCACGGCAACGGATTTAGTTATAACCATTTTTTGTTGTAACTTTTCCTGTGTCACCAGTACCTTTATTTGAGCATCCTCTAAAATGTATTGCAGTCGACTTTCCGGATACGCTGGATCAATTGGGACATATGCTCCTCCTGCCTTCATAATTCCTAAGAGGCCGACAATCATCTCGGATGAACGTGTAACGCAAATCCCAACCAATGATTCGCATGCAACACCATTTTTCTGTAAATAATGTGCCAGCTGATTCGAGCGTTCGTCCAACTCTCGATATGTTAGTTCTTCATCTTCGCACACTACTGCAATTGCTTCTGGTGTTTTTTTCACTTGTTCTTCAAACAATGTATGAATCGTGCTTTCTTGTATATCTACAACACCTGATTCATTCCATTCCTCTAGTAATTGCTTATATTCTGCTTTCGATAACATATTCAGTTCAGATAATAAATATTTTGGATGAGAGACAATTTGATTTAACCAATGTTCAAAATGACTTGCCATGCGTTCAATGGTTGTATCATTAAACAAATCAGTATTGTATTCAAAGGTTAGCGATAATCCTTCTTCCGTCTCAGAAGCAAATAAACTCAAATCAAATTTCGCAACAGAAGCATGACTTTCCATGAGTTCCATGTTTCTTTCAGATAGCTGAGGAAACGCTTGTTTCGTATTCTGTAAAGTAAACATGGTTTGAAATATCGGTGAATGACTTGTATTCCGTTCCGGTTTTACAGATTCCACCACTTTCTCAAATGGAATGTCCTGATACTCGTAGGCTTTTAGTGCTTTTTTTCGTACCTGCGACAAAAGTTCTTGGAACGTCGGATTTTCACTGAAATCTGCTCGATAAACCAACGTATTTGCAAAGAAACCTATTAATCCCTCAATCTCTTTAACATTTCGATTTGCAATTGGGCTTCCAACCAAGATGTCGTCTTGTCCTGTATAACGAGAAAGGAAGCTTTGATACGCTGCCATCAATGTCATAAATAAAGTGCATCCTTCTTGCAGACTTAAATCTTTGAGCTTTTCCTGTAGGGAATTCGCCACCGTTAAGGACTGACTTGCACCACGGTGGGTTTGAACCGCAGGTCGCGGACGATCCATCGGTAATTGTAAAACCGGTAGCTCCCCAGATAATTCTTCCTTCCAATATTGAAGGTGCTGATCCAAATTCTCTTCTTTTTGCCATTCCTTCTGCCACATGACAAAGTCTGCATATTGGATAGATAACTCCTTCAATTCGACCGGTTTTCCGCTTAGTTCTCCTTCATAAAAAGCCATCCATTCTTCAAGTAAGATTCCCATTGACCATCCATCTGAAATAATATGATGCATCGTACAAAGGAGAACCCATTCTTCTCTGTCCACTTTCAATATTCGTGCTCGAATTAGAGGACCTTGTCCAAAATGAAATGGTTCCTCCGCTTCGTTTTGAATGAGCCGTTTCATTTCTCTTTCCCTATCTTCTAAAGAGAGATCTGTTAGATCCGTTTGAGAGATATGTCTGAATACATGAGATTGAACCTGTTGAAAAGGTTCACCCTCTTGTTTTAGAATTATCGTTCGTAATGATTCATGACGCTCAAACAACTGATTCCATCCGGATTCCAATGCTTCAATTGACCATTTACCTGTTAAGCGACACGCTGCATGAATATTGTACATCGCACTATTTGGCATTAATTGTTCAATAAACCATAGACGTTTCTGCGCATAGGAAAGTGGAATAGATTCTTCTCGTGTCATAGGTACAAGGGGTGGAACCTCTCGTTTTTTATCTTCTTTGCGCAACTGATCTACTCGTTTCGCTAATGCTTCCACTGTATCGTGCTTGAAAAGTTCACGTAATGGGATTTTGATTTGGAACAATTCTTGCAATCGAGAGACGATTTGAGTAGCAAGTAGTGAGTGCCCACCACTTTCAAAGAAGGAATCCTGAATACCAATATTTTCTGTCCCTAACACTTGACCCCAAACCGAGGCAATAAGCTCTTCCGATGGCGTCCGAGGTAGAACATTTAAATCTCCAATAGCTTGCTCATCAGGTGCTGGCAAGGCCTTTCGGTCAATTTTCCCATTCGGAGTAAGCGGGAAGTGTTCTAACTCTACAAAGTGAGCTGGAATCATATGATTCGGTAATTGGTTTTGTAAATACTCTCTCCACTCTTGGGTATTTCCATCGCTTATTACATATGCAACCAATCGTTGATCACCTGGACGGTCTTCTCTAACTAATACGACAGCCTCTTTAATAAACGAACATTTTTCTAAAGTCGCTTCAATTTCTCCTAATTCAATCCTAAAACCGCGCATTTTTACTTGATGGTCCATTCTACCTATAAATTCTATATTTCCATCAGTTAGATATCTTACTGAATCTCCTGTTCGATATAGTCGTTCCCCCAATCGAAATGGATGCGAAACGAATTTTTCAGCAGTAAGATTCGGACGATTTAAGTATCCACGTGCTAAACCAGCACCACCAATATATAACTCACCCTCAATTCCTATTGATTGCAAGCGTTGATTTTGGTCTAATACATATAATTGCGTGTTCTGTATTGGCTGCCCAATAGAAACAAATTCTTGATTAGGCTGAATATCAAATGCATTTACATAAATAGTGGCTTCAGTTGGTCCATAAAAGTTGGTTAATTTCACTTGTCCACTATAATTCCATTTCTGTTGAAATCGTCTAACTAACCCTGAACTTAGTTCTTCTCCACCAGAAAATACATGGCGTACGGACGAACAATTCATGTTCAATTCAATATGATTGAAGTGATCTAAGAAAACAGATAACATCGAAGGTACAAATTGAACTATAGTAACCTGATGTTTTTTAATCACTTCAGCTATAATAGAAGGATCTTTTTCTCCACCTCGAGGTAGGAAAGATATACTTGCTCCAACGTGAATACCCCAAAATAACTCCCAAACAGATACATCAAATGAGAATGGGGTTTTCTGCAAGACCACATCCTTTTCAGAAAGTGGATATTTATGTTGCATCCATTCTAGGTAATTGATTACTGAATGATGCTCAATCATCACTCCCTTTGGATTACCTGTAGATCCTGAAGTATACATAACATACGCTAAACTTCTCCCTGTTACACCACTTATACATGGGATTGATTCTTCTTTTTTAATTGCAGTATAATCTTTATTCATACAAATCGTTTCAACACATTCAGATATATATAAATTTTTTGAATTTTCTTCCGTCACTAGTACTTCGATTCCAGCATCCTCTAATATATAACGAAGCCGACTCTCTGGATAAGTAGGATCAAGTGGAACATACGCCCCTCCTGATTTTAGAATACCTAATAACGCTATCATCATTTGTAATGAACGTTCCATATATACCCCGACTAGAGACTCTGAACCTACACCACGCTTTTGTAAATAATGTGCTAGCTGATTCGCACGCTCATCCAACTCTCTATAGGTAATTTGTTCATTTTCGTACATTGCTGCGATTGCTTCTGGATTTTTCTTGACTTGCTCCTCAAACACCGTATGAATCATGCCTTCAGCTGAATATTTTACTTGAGTATTATTCCATTCCTCTAGTAACTGTGTCTGCTCTTCCACTGTTAAATAAGTAATTTCAAAGAGTTTTGAATCTAAGCTCTTCGTCATCTGAATTAATATTTGCAATAAGTGACCCTGAATCCGATTTATTGTTTTTTCATTAAAATAGCTTCGATCATACATCAACTTTAAAGTAATTTTCTTACCGGGCATTACAATGAGTGTTAAAGGATAATTTGTTTGTTCCGCGCTTTTAACATCTAGTAATCTTAAATCATCATTTCTCTTACCTTGAATTGGATAATTTTCAAACACATACAAGGTATGAAATAAGGAACTATTCCGCGGAACCTCACTCCACCCTTGAATATCAACCAACGAATTATGCTCATATTGTCTTCGTTCCATTTCTTTCATCTGTATTTTACGAAGCCAATCTACTACTGATGTATCATCCGTTAATTGAATTCTCGTAGGTAATGTGTTAATAAATAGACCTACCATATTCTCTGCTCCTATCAAATCAGTAGGACGTCCAGAGCTAGTTATGCCAAATACGATGTCACTTTCACCGCTATACCTACTCATCAAATAGGCCCATGCGCCTTGTACTAACGTATTCAATGTTAATCGACTATTTCGTACCCACTCTTGTAAATTCTCAGTGAGTTCCTCAGATATCTGATAAACACACTCTCCATAGCCCTTCTCCTGTTCTTGATCCTTTCTTTCCATCGCTAATGGCGTAGGTGCATAAAACCCCTTTAATTCTTCTGTCCAAAATTCCTCTGCTTGACTTTGATCTTGTTTATTTATCCACTGGATATATTTTTTATAAGGAAGAGATTTAGGAAGATTCAACAATTCTCCCTTTATCATCTTGAGATAAACTTCCATCACTTCACTAAAGACCAATGACACACTCCACCCATCTAGCAAAATATGATGATGTGTCCAAATGATTCTCGTTTCCTCTTCTGCTTCTTTAATCGCAGTGACTCTCATCAACGGTGCTTCATCCAATAAAAATCCTTTTCTACGATCTGCAGTCAAAAACTGGTGTAATTTCTTCTCCCTCTCCTCATGCGAATGGGCACTCCAATCCTCTTGATGAATAGTAAAAGGAAGACGTTGGTAAACTGCTTGCAGAGGTTTTTCTACTTCCTCCCACACAAATACTGAGCGTAGAACTTCATGTCGATGAATAACATATTCCCAAGCCTTTTCAAAAGTAGCAACATCCAATTGCCCCCCGAGCAAGAAGCCTACTTGTACAATGTAGGAAAAAGAATGTTCATCATCTTGATCGTATAAAGTATGAAACAATATTCCTTTTTGCAAAGGTGATAATCCATATATATCTATAACGTCTCCCATCTTTACACCCTCTTCTTTGTTAATTTAAGTAATACTTTGCTCAAGCTTTCTTCCGTAAGATCCTCAGCATCAGCAAAATCTGATACTGTAAAAGCTGACTCTGTTGTTGGTTTATTAATAAGTTGAAGAAGATGCCTCAACATACCATCTGCTATCGCTTGAATTTTTAATCTAGAAAACTGTTCTCTACTATATATCCAAACAAAATGTAACTTCTCATCTTTTACCATACCGATAACCTCAATTAGATGAGATGGCTTGGAATCTGGAGCATGATCTAAAAATGTAAACCCTGTCTCTTGCATAAACAAAGATTCTTTTGAAAACACTTGATCAAATTGGCCCAAATAGTTAAAGCTTATTGAAGGCTTTTGCTGATAAAACGGAAGTAATTCTTTTTTCAAGTAACGTAAAATACCATAATCAACTCCGCGATTCGGAATTTGACGCAATTGATCTTTTACAGCCTTTAATCCTTCAATAGGTGTTTTAGTTCCTTGAAAATTCAGATGAACAGGATAAATACTCGTGAACCAGCCCACTGTCCGTGATAGATCAATACCTTCAACCATCTCTTCTCTCCCGTGTCCTTCTAGATGAATAGAAACCGTTTGCTGATTTGTAAAATCGACGATAGCTTGTCCTAATGCCGCCAATAGTACCTCATTTATCCTTGTCTTATGAGTCACTGGAACTTCTTGTAACAATGCATGTGTTTCTTCTACTCCTAAAGTCCTCGTCACTTGATCAATCGATTCTTCTGTTGTTTCTTGCATTGGATAGTCCATTGGAATTTTCATCGTTTCTTTTTCTACCCGTTCATTCCAATAATCTTGTACTTCTTTTGAAACACCCGAATCACTGTATGCCTGCAGGCGTTCCGACCACTCTTTAAAAGATGTACTTTTCGCAGGTAGGCGAACTCCTTGACCTTGTTTCATCTGGTTATATACCACCTGTAAATCTTCCAATAGAATTCTCCACGATACTCCATCTACTACTAAATGATGAATCACCCAGAATATTCGATCATTTCCAGACAAGGTGTCCTCAAAGTAAACTACTCTCATTAACGGACCTGTAACTAAATTGAAACTAGTTTGAGTAATGTTCATCTCTTCTTGTATTACTTTATTCCACGCTTGTTCATTAGCTTTGTTCCGTTTTACCACATGAAGTACAGAATGCTCATCAGTCCTTTCATTTCTCTGCCTCCACGTTCCATTTGGTAACTGTTCGTACCGGAAACGTAAAGCATCATGATGTTTTAGTAAGTTTAAGATCGCTCCTTCTAGTAACTTCACGTCCAATCTCTCTTTTACTCTTAAAAGCATTGATTGATTCCAATGCTCCGGACGTGAATGTTCTTGCTCGAAGAACCAGTACTGAATTGGAGTAAGGGGCACTTCTCCTGTCACAATTCCCTGCTCCGCTTGCACTCCCTGCGTTTCTATAGCCACTTGTGCCAACTCGGCAATGGTTGGGCATTCAAACATTTGCTTTGGAGTAAGTTTTAACCCCACTTGACTTGCTTGAGATATGATTTGAATACTGAGAATCGAGTCACCACCAATTTCAAAGAAATTATCATAGATTCCCACCTTTTTAACACCTAACACATGCTTCCAGATGGTAGCCAGTATCTGTTCGTTACTATTCCGAGGGGCAACAGCTTCACTTTTAATCTGCTTTTCCTCCGGCACAGGTAAGGCCTCACGATCAACTTTACCGTTAGCTGTAAGTGGAATAGCTTCCATCGTCACAAATCCCGAAGGGACCATATAGCTCGGTAGTTTCGCTTTAAGGTACTCTCTCCACGCACCTACATTTCCATCTCCTACAACATATGCTACTAATCGTTTATCACCCGGTTGATCTTCTCTTACAATTACAACTGCCTCTTTTATAGATGCATATGCATTTAAAGTAGACTCAATCTCCCCAATCTCAATTCGGAAACCACGTATTTTAACCTGATGATCAATTCTTCCACGATAATCCAGATTCCCATCCGGCAAATACCTCGCTAAGTCTCCTGTCCGGTATAATCTTGCTTTCGAATCACTACTAAATGGATGAGATATAAAGCGCTCTGCTGTTAATTCAGGTCTATTTAAATACCCACGTGCAAGCCCTGCCCCGCCAATATAAAGCTCACCATCTACACCTATAGGAACAGGTTGTTGATAGGCGTCTAGTATATACACTTCTAAATCTGGAATTCGTTTTCCGATATTACTTCTTGAAGCATGCTGCACATCATCTAGAGTAATCGGATAATATGTAACATGAACTGTAGTTTCTGTAATTCCATACATGTTAATTAACTGCGGTTCTTTCTCACCATATCTTTGAAACCATGGTAACAAGCTAATAGGTTCTAACGCTTCTCCACCAAATATCACATAACGCAGCTGCAAGTTTTTATTCTCATCTTCTTGTTCACACACCTGTATTAATTGTCGAAATGCGGAAGGCGTCTGATTTAGAACCGTGACTTCTTCCTCTACCAATAGTTGATAGAAATCCTTAGGCGATCGACTAATCCAGTAAGGAACAACAACCAGTTTTCCACCATACAATAATGCTCCCCAAATTTCCCATACTGAGAAATCAAATGCATAAGAATGAAAAAGCGTCCAAGTATCTTTTTCATTAAACTGATACCAACATTCCGTTGATTTAAATAAACGAATAACATTGTGATGCTCTACCATGACGCCCTTCGGATTCCCTGTTGATCCCGAAGTATAGATTACGTAAGCTAGGTGTTGAGGATTTACATTAGAAATCGGTAAAGTCTTACTTTCTTGCTCAATCTCATCACGATCACGATCAAGACAAATCGATTTTATATTTTCTGGTAACCATTTCAATCCTTTTAAACTTTCTTGCGTTACAACTAATTGAATGCTAGCATCTTCTAAAATATACTGAAGTCGCTGCTCTGGATATGTTGGATCAAGTGGAACATAAGCTCCACCAGCCTTCAAAATCCCCAAAATGCCTATAATCATTCCCAGAGAACGTTCAACACAAAGGCCCACCAAAGAATCGTGTCCTATTCCTTTTTTCTGTAGATAATGTGCTAACTGATTTGCACGTTCATTTAGCTCTCTATAGGTAATCCTCTCCTTTTCATACATAACTGCAATAGCATTTGGATAAATCATCGCTTGCTGTTCAAACAATTCATGAATGGTTGCATGATATGGAAAGTCAAGCTTTGGTTCATTGAACTCTACTAAACTTTTTCTTTTATCTTCTTCTGAAATAATTTCAATCTCAAAAACTTTTTGCTTTGGGTTTTTAAATGTATTTTCTATTATTGCTAACATGGTTTTAAAAAAGCGGTTTATCTCTTCTTTAGAAAATAGCTCTTTACGATAGTCAATATGTACTTGTAAAGAGTCTATATCAGTCAAATTCTCAATATGTACTGCAAAATCTTGCATTTCTTCACCATTTGGAATCCAAAGTGAGTCACCACTTTCATCACGATCTCTATAATCAATCGTAGTTCCGAAAAGTCTAACATTGCTGTTGTTCTCTTTATTAATCTGCTTTAATAACAAATCAAATGGAAATTTCTGATGTCGTAATGATTTACTTTGTTTTCTGGACACTCGACCAATAAATGAAAGCACTTCTTCTTCAGGGGCGATATCCATTCTTAGAGGAACTGTACTCACCATCATTCCAATTAATTCCCGCTCCATTTTAGTCATACGATTGCCATAAGCCATTCCTAATGCAATATCAAGCGACGAGGTCCACCGATAAATCGACAACGAAAACGCTGCAACAAAAAGAGAATATACACTTAATTTATAATCTTCAGAAAATAACTCTATCTTTTTCTTCAAATGCTCCGATAATATAAACGTTTCACGTGATGCTTTGGTACTAACTTGGGACGTATTATAAGGCTTCAATCCCGTCACAGATGGAATTGTTTTAAATTCCTCTAACCAGAATTTTTGATCTTTTTGAAAGCGAATACTATTCAAGTATGTTTGTTCATTGGCCAGAAATTGAACATATGAATTTCTAATTTCGCCTTCCTCAGTCTCGTTATGCATCTCATAATAATATTTTGCAATCTGACTGGTAAATATTTGGATTGATAAACCATCCATGATAATATGATGAACATTCCCAAAGACTGCACATTCATTATCGTTTAATTTTATTAAAGCGAAATAGTATAAATCTGAATTAAATAATGTAAACGTTTCTTTTGTTTTCTGCTCAATCCATTTCTCAAGCAAATCTGAATCCTCCACGGAACTGAAATCGAAAAACTCAAATTCTTGTTCTTCATGTTTAATAAAATATTGTTCAGGTTCCTGAAGCCCATTTTCTTTTAATCTGATGCAAAGACCATCATTTTCACTAATAACACGATTCACAACTCGATTTAATTTTGAATAATCCATTTTTCTATGAAGTTTAAACAAAAACCTTAAATTACATATCCCTTTACCGGAATGAATAACTTCTGTATACCATATTCTCCTCTGTGGATGACTTAACGGATAACATTCCTCATTGGCCATAAAAAATCTTCCCTTCAAAAATTATTTACTCTTACAGGTTCTTGTTTATGTGTAACCCATAAATATTTCTGTAGTGCAACCCCAATTACTGCAATGATGATGAGCCCAATACCCACATAAAAATAGAGTTCAATTACTCCGAAAAAGTGAACCAGTGGACCGCTCATAGCAGGAGAAATAATGAGGGCTGCATTTGCTAAACTGCTTTGAATCCCAAATACTCTTCCGACCTGTTCTTGATGAGATTCTATTTGTAGAATGACTTGATTGGATACAAACATAAGTCCACTTCCAATACCAGCTATAAAACTGATCAGATAGGCAAAAATGAGGGATGCATCAGGACTTATCAGAGTTATCAGACTTATTCCTCCAAAGCCAATTCCCATTAAAGCAATACCTCCACATATTACCCAACCATATTGAAAATGTTTTAATTTCTGAGTTAAGAATGCGCCAATTATTCCCCCAAGACCAATAATAGAAATGATGTATCCCATTTTACTCTTATCATTTGGGAACAAGCTCTTAAATAAAGTAGGGAACTGTGAGTCTACTAATTGTAATACTGCCATAGCTATTGTAAAGAAAATCATGGTTGATAATATCATCCGATTGGATAATACATAACCCCAGCCTTGTAACCAAGCAGTCCAAGTACTTTGCTGTTTCTTTTCTATATGTTCTCTTGACAGAGATTCCTGTAACCTTATTGTGGGCAACAGAACCAAAGCAGCTAGTAAACAGCATATTGCCCTTATAATCAGACAAAACTCTGGCTGAAACCAGCTCAGTAACATTCCTCCTATAAGTGGGCCCAGTATCTTGGTTCCTTGCTCAACTATCCCATTGATACTTACTGCTTTGGTAAGCAGATAAGGAGAAACAATCTGTCGTGTTAGTGTTTGCTGTGCAGGATAGTAAAAAACGGTGAAAATGGAACGAACCATTAATGCTAACAAAAGCCAATGAATATTTTGGACAAATAAAAGAACAATTGTTAATAAACCAACCATTAGATTACAAAACATCATAATTGGAATTTTTCTAAAGCGATCAGCAATCACGCCTGCCCATGAACTAAATATAATCCCAGGAAGTGCATACGCAACAGGAATTAATCCAATCATGGTGGGGTCTACTTCCCATTCAAAACTAACAATGGTCATAATGGCTAACATGTCAATAAATACTCCGAGCATAAGCAGTGAATACGCAGAGAAAACTTGTAAATAAATTGTATTTCCCCATAGACTTTTTGATTCGGTAATTTTCATAAAAACGAGCTCCTTAAGTTTACTAAATAGGGACGATAGAAACTAATTGGGTGGAATAAGAGACTTCTCCCGCCTCTTCAACCCTATTCTTTTTTTGCAGTTCGTTTGTGATGGTAATGAAATCAATAGCTTGCTTTGACTTTCTCAAAGACACTAACGCTCTAAAAGTGAGATATTGACTAACAATTAAATCATAACACTCCTATTAATGGGATTATTTTCTAAAAATAATATAGAAAACAATGAATATTCCGATTATTATTTTCTGAAAACCAGAAATATTTCTATAAAACAACTAAATTAAGATTAAATCGTATCGCAGATTTTAAATAATATTAATAAATAGAATCTATTTTAAACGTAAGAAATTTGTAAGGAATGGGTAAGGAAAAAGAGAGTTTCATTGTATAGGATAAAAATATTACGAGGCGTGAAAGGCGGAACAGATATGACTTATATATGAAAAACAAACTAGTAACAAAAGTGTTTCAAGGAAAAGAAGTAATTTCTGTGGTTTACAAACATGTGAAAAAAGAGAGATTTACCGTTTGTTAGGGCAGAATGGCGTTGATAAAATAATACTTATGAAGATGATTACAAATTCAATGTTGACCTTTTGTAATCGGTGAAGATGATAGCTGTGTGGTTAGTATGAAACAGCAAGCAACCACCTATACAATATGAATAGAGGAGAGGAATGCCTTATGAAAACACGTAGTCAAATTACATGTGCAAGTCTGGCCCTTTTAATAGCTGGAAGTTCTCTATTATATACAACACCAACCTCAATTGTAAAAGCAGAGCCCACTCAGAATGTATCTAGTTCGTTACAAACAAATACTCAACGAGATCGTACTTCCGTCAAGCAAGCAATGCGGGATACATTGCAACTTGGATACCCGGGGATACTTGCTAAAACTTCTGAGGGTGGAAAAACGTGGGGGTATGCCGCTGGGATAGCGAATCTAAGCACCAAGCAATCAATGAAAACAGATTTTCGCTTTCGCATTGGCAGCGTGACGAAGACGTTCACCGCAACGGTTGTACTTCAATTAGCTGGAGAGAACCGCTTGAATCTAGACGACTCCATCGAAAAATGGTTGCCTGGTGTCATTCAAGGAAACGGATATGATGGTAACCAGATTACTATCCGGCAGATATTGAACCATACAAGTGGTATCGCTGAATACTCAAGGTCAAAAGACGCTGATTTTATGGATACAAAAAAATCGTATATGGCTGAAGAGTTAGTGAAGATGGGGATTTCTCTGCCCCCAGACTTTGCCCCAGGAAAGGGTTGGTCTTATTCAAACACAGGATACGTATTACTGGGTATTCTTATTGAAAAAGTAACCGGAAACAGCTATGCGGAAGAGATTGAAAATCGGATTATTGAACCGCTTGAATTATCGAATACATTCCTACCTGGCAATTCAAGCGTTATTCCAGGCATCAATCATGCCCGTGGATATGTCCAACCAGACGGAACAAGTGAGCTAAAAGACGTTACTTATTATAACCCAAGTGTAGCTAGCTCAGCTGGAGATATGATTTCTACTGCTGACGACTTAAATAAATTCTTCTCTTACTTGCTCAGTGGCAAATTACTGAAAGACCAGCAACTAAAACAAATGCTTACTACAGTTCCTACAGGAAAAGAAGGAATCGATGGATATGGTCTTGGAATCTATGAAACTAAGCTTCCAAGCGGTGTCTCGATATGGGGACACACAGGTGGCATTCTAGGGTTTACTACTCTTGTTGGAGGTACACTTGGAGGCAAGCATACGTTGGTCGTCAATTGGAATAGTTTGGGTAGAACTGACAGTCCTAATCCTTTTAAAAATATTTTACTTGCTGAATTTAGCAAGTAGGAAAAAAGGAAAAATTTATCGTAGTTTTCATAGTTAAAAATATACTTTTCTGGTTCAAGAGCCCCAATTTATTTTCAAGAAAAATTTGGGACTTTTTTTGTTTTGGTGGCGTTTATTCTTCTTAAGTTGATGGATGTACGGTGCTACCCCATGCCCATCAACTTAAGAAGTTGGTTGTTCCCCAAAATGAAAAAATGAATTGAACTTTCATAAATAACTGTAGGGATATAAAATTTTCGTTTTCTTTCTTTTTTGGTGTAAAAAGTGTTTTATTACATGATAAAAAGCACCCTACACAAGGATGCTCTTAATGTGATAAGGAGTTAGATATGAGTGAATAAGGAACAACGCAGGGTTGTACCTATACTTGTCCTTATCAAAAGGTTACATAATAACAGCACCCGTTTCCACGAGTACTTTGGTAAAAAAGGGATTAGATGAAATATAACTTGTTTTATACTATATGCTTGTCTCTTTTAAAGTGTGAAAATGAAAAAGAGCACTCTCCTTAAGTGCTCTCTCGCAAAGAGTATCGGTAATTATATTTGCAACCGTTCTATATAAGTGTATGCTTCTCAATTATCTTTATGTCTGAAATTGTTATTATATAATCCATTACGGTATGTCATATTTCGTATAAAAAAGAGTAACCATACATCACTTGCTCTCATATTGTTTACTTTTAATATATATTATTATATTTTAGTAAGCATAACTACTAAAGGAGGAAATCTATGATTAACGCAATAGGTATAGCTTTCATTATTTCCTACGATTTGGCTAATACAGATAGTTTTTAAATCGAACAAAGTAATGCGCTTATTGAATCCATCAGTTCTCGAAAAATGATAAATAATGAAGGAAAGCCTGTATTAGAAATAACATGTAAATATAACATTCTAATGAATGAAGATACTGAATGCATAACTATTAATAATTACACAGGAAAGATATCACCTTTTCTTCGTTCAATAGTAGGACCAGGTCTTGTCATAACTGAAAATTATTATTTAAACCATGTTGATAAGCCCACTAAGCATATAAAAGAAATTATAAAGGAACTTTTAGAATAATAAGGGCAACCATGCATTCGTTGCCCTTTCGTCAAATGTCTATGTTATTACTATAAATCATTTTTTCAATAGGTAACATTCACGGAACCCAACATTGGAAAACCACTTTATTTTATTGGCTGTAATTTCCGTTTTGTAGGCACTTCAAAATGTTAGCTTAATGGGAATGAGGGAAACCCCATAATTGCCATCAACATTTTGGCGTAGTTTCAATATATATTAGACCCCTATGTTAGTGGCTTCCATAATGCCAAAGCGAATATCCAATTTGGGTCACCATTTCCTTGATGATTTTGAACAGCTTCATACACTTTCCCTTGATGCTCTACTTTGTCCCCCTTTGTATATGCCTTCCTCGGATCCCATTTTTCATAAGATACATTTTGATCTTTTGTTTTTATCAGAAGAATGTTACTTTGATTTGATGTATTTCCAGCTGCATCTACAGCCTTCACTGCATATTTATATTCCTTACTAACTTTTAGGTTTTGATCAGTAAACGTCGTTCCTTGTACCGTTTGAATCAATTGTCCATCACGTAATACCTGATATTCTTTTACACCTACATTATCTGAAGAAGGATTCCATTTTAGCTCTACACTGTTAGAAGTAACATTGCTTGCATATAATCCTTGTGGCTGTGTTGGAGACTCTGTATCTGGCTTAGGATTAACAATTTGATTTACTTTCTTCAGGCCATCCTTTGTAACCTCATACATTACCTTTTTATCAAAGCTTTCGTGCTTATTATTATCTAAATTTATTAACGTTGCTCTCTCTTCACCTTCTAGGTGTGTAAGTTCAATAAAATCGCCCACTTTTACTGGGACTGTTTTTGATTCAGCATTTTGCTGTTTATTCCCATAAACCTCTTTGTTATAGACCAATTTACCTGATGTGTTTTGCACTTTAATACTTGCATATGTGCCATCAAAGTAATGGTGTGGTACACCTGCTTTTAGGTCAATTTGCATTTCTTCTGTTGATTTATTTAAATTTACTTTTGCAAATTCAAAATCTCCAATCCCTTTCAGTGACCATGAAAACTGTTTTCCTTCCAAGATATCATCTGTATTTGGTACATGGCTTTTTATTTGAGTAAGAAGATCCATCATCGGTCGCGGTTCATTCGCAAAAACAGAAATGATACTGTTATTTAATTCTTTCCACTCAGCATCTGTTACATTTGGATTTTGTAACATAAGAGAAACGTAATCTTTCCATACTAAAAAATTGATTGGTAAAATATTGGTGGATATTTTATAAATTGCAATTTTATTATCTGCTGAAGTGATCGCTTTCGCTAACCAGCGTAATCGCTCTGATTGATCTAGTTTTACTAGGTCACGTTCAGCATTTTCAAATAGTAGCATATACGGTACTTGATTTGTCGGGCTATTATCTGACCAAGGAATAACAGTTGCATCATGACGGCTCGATTCACCCCATCCGGATATATCATTTCCTAAATTCCAAGAAGATGGTTTGTTATTCCATATGAGTGCACAATGTCCAGGTTGTCCAACAGGCATAGCTGCCACTCCAAAGGCTTGGCTTACTTGCGTACCAAACTTCGAAATATTACCGCATACCCCGCCAAATCTGTAAATGGAAGAAAGATTCCAACCTAAACCGTAGAATGCATCATTTCCAGCGTGAATGCTAACTCCATCTTTGTTATGGGTTGTATATTTAATCAAATATGCACTTTCCCCTACCTTATCTTGACTTTTAAGTTCTGGATGTTCCGTATTAATCATATTTCTTGCCCAAGTTAAATCTTCTTCTGGTGACCAAGTATTCACTACTAATCTTAAATGCCAAACATCATATGTTCTAAAGCAAGGAAGTAACTCGTTATTTTGATCTGCTGATTTATAATGCTGGTATCTTGTTAATGGATTAATAGGTTTATTGTTTGTCCAATATTTTATAGGTTCAGCATGAGCTAACGATGTGGATATCGCTAATTTTAAATACAATCCTTTGTGAGAATCTGCATCCGCATTCCAAATTGTATGCCATATCTCAAGTGCATTTACAGGGTTTTTTCCAGTTGGACTACCACCTTCAAGATAGGTATTCATCACATCTGTATTTTTCATAGCCCAGCTAAGAAATTTTTGATGGTCAGCATCTTTTTTAGCAAATGCATCCATTGTTGCAGCACCTGTTTGTGATATGAATTGCCACTGAGCCAAAGCTGCTGCAAATACTGGATCTACAAGCTTCTTTTTTAAATTCTCTTCAGTAATACCCCCAATATTTCCATTCAGATATGCTGTGAGATTATTCAAATGAGCTTCAAAATTACCATTTGCAATTGCTTGATCCGTCTGTTGGTCCAATGTTTCTAAAGTGAATGTCTCTTGATTGAATGACATTGTTTCAGCTGAAACCTTTGTATGCGGAATCGTAGCAATACTTCCTAAAATAATCGGCATTGTTAATAATAAAGATGAAATCCTTTTCAAAATAATTCCCCCTTTTTTGTTTTTGACCTTTGACTGCTGCATGATTCTCGTTTATATAAAATAATTTCCATACTTAAAGGCATGAGGAATTAAACAGCCAACATGAATATAATTTGGTAGTTTCCTAACCTTTCGCAACTGGCTGACATAGTGGAATGCAACTTAGTCCCTATAACTTTCACTAATTTTACCTTTATCGAATTTCATTTTATAACGTGGTATTCCCACGCCTATCAACTTAAAAATTCAAAGTAAGTGGTTTCCATAACGATAAGGCAAATATCCAATTCGGATCACCATTTCCTTGATGATTTTGAACAGCTTCATACACTTTCCCTTGATGTTCTACTTTGTCGCCCTTTGTATATGCCTTCCTCGGATCCCATTTTTCATAAGATATATTTTGATCTTTTATTTTTATCAGAAGAATGTTACTTTGATTTGATGTATTCCCAGCTGCATCTACAGCCTTTACTGCGTATTTATATTCCTTATTAGCTGTTAGATTTTGATCAATAAACGTCGTACCTTGTATTGTTTGAATTAGTTGTCCATCACGTAATACCTGATATTCTTTTACACCTACATTATCTGTAGAAGGATTCCATTTTAGTTCTACACTGTTAGAAGTAACGTTGCTTGCATATAATCCTTGTGGCTGCGTGGGAGCTTCTGTATCTGGTTTCGGATTAACAATGCTATCTACTTTCTTCAATCCCTCTTTTGTAATCTCATAGACTGCTTTGTTACCAAAACTTTCCTGCATGTTCTTTTCCATATTTGTAATATTAGCTCGGTTCGCTCCTTCTAAATGTGTGAATTCGATAAAATCGCCTACTTTTACCGGAACTTTGGCTTGCTCAGCATTTTGTTGCTTATTTCCATAAATCTCTTTGTTATATACTACTTTACCTGATGTGTTTTGCACTTTAATACTTGCATATGTACTATCAAAGTAGTTATGTGGTACACCTGCTTTTAAATCAATTTGCATTTCTTCTGTTGATTTATTTAAATTTACTTTCGCAAATTCAAAATCTCCAATCCCTTTTAGCGACCATGCAAATTCGTTACCTTCTAAAATGTTTGGAAATTCATTTTTGATTTGTACCTTTTTCTCAACAGTTTGATCAAATAAATCTGTTAATATAATTTTTGCATAAGCATTTGTAGATAATAGTATAGATTGACTAATCTCACTTTGATAAGATTTAATATTATCAATTATCTCGATTGGTTGTCCTGTCATATTTTCATCATTATAAATTTCAATTTTACCTTTAAATTGTGGTGTGCTATTTTCTTTTAGTTTCCAGGATACATTTAATTTTTCATTTTCATAATATATAGATTGTATATCAAAATCTAGTTTTCCTATTTCAGGTTGAGTAGGTTGATTTAGTGTGAATATTTTTCCTGTTCCAATGGTAGATTGAGTATTACCTCCTGCTTTGACCCATACATATTCTGAAGTCGCTCCTCCATCATATTGATAAGAAGTATCATGCTGTCCAGAAATACTTTGATTATTCCAAGAATTCCATTGTTTATCTAATAACTTTCGACTATAACCATTTTTTAGGCGTGCTTCTCGAACATCCTGTCCATTACCAGCCCAGTCTTCTTGAAACATTCCTAATCCATGATTAAATGCAACATTAGCAACCGGAAAGTCCATAATTGCAATTAGATGCCATTTATTCTTTGTTACATCTTTCATCCATTGTCCAAATTTAGTATGACCATTTTCTTGCCATGAACGCATTGTCATTCTGTACCAATTGTGGTCTTTCCAACCATAAGTTGTTTGAACCTTCAGTCCTGTTCCTTCTCCTCCAAAGAGTCCAGCTTGTGAATTCGGAGATAAGTATTCGGCCTTTATTGCTTCTTTAGAGGCAATTGGATCCCATAAGGCAAAATGTAAAGTACGTTTTCCATTTTCATCAAACCCACTTTGTTGTTGAAAACCAGCATATCCTCCAGCTTCACCACCTGCATTCCAATTGTGTACAGCCCAATACGTATAAGGTGCAGTCTGAACTGGTGACCAGTCTATACTAATAATATCTGAGGAAGCTGTATTTTGTGGACTCACATAAACTGAAGGAGCAGCTGAACGTGTTACTGCTTTAGTGTGCGAAATAGACGTTCCAAACATAGAAAACATGCTACATGCTGCGGTAATTATAATAACTTTATTAAATCTTTTTTTCGTTTTCTGACTAATCACTAATCTACTTCCTTTTCTAATTTTTATTTTTAAATAATAACTTAGTAGAGAAATCTATCAAAATTCAAGCAACATCCAGTAATTCTTTAAAATACTGACCCAATCTATGATGTTCTATATTCACATCTAATTCTTACATATTAATTGATTGTAAGTGGTTTCCATAAAGATAACGCAAATATCCAATTCGGGTCACCATTTCCTTGATGATTTTGAACAGCCTCATACACCTTCCCTTGATGTTCTACTTTGTCTCCCTTTGTATATGCCTTCTTCGGATTCCATTTTTCATAAGATACATTTTGATCTTTTGTTTTTATCGGAAGAATGTTACTTTGAATTGATGTATTTCCAGCTGCATCTACAGCCTTCACTGCATATTTATATTCCTTGTTAGCTGTTAAGTTTTGATCAGTAAACGTCGTTCCTTGTATCGTTTGAATTAGTTGTCCATCACGTAATACCTGATATTCTTTTACACCTACATTATCTGTAGAAGAATTCCATTTTAGCTCTACACTGTTAGAAGTAACGTTACTTGCATATAATCCTTGTGGCTGTGTGGGAGCTTCTGTATCTGGTTTCGGATTAACAATGTTATCTACTTTCTTCAATCCCTCTTTTGTAATCTCATAGACCGCTTTATTCCCAAAACTTTCCTGAATGTTTTTTTCCATATTTGTAATAGTAGCTCTGTTCGCACCTTCTAAATGTGTGAATTCAATAAAATTGCCTACTTTTACCGGAACTTTTGCTTGCTCAGCATTTTGTTGCTTATTTCCATAAATCTCTTTGTTATATACCACTTTACCTGATGTGTTTTGCACTTTAATACTTGCATATGTACTATCAAAGTAGTTATGTGGTACACCTGCTTTTAGATTAATTTGCATTTCTTCTGTTGATTTATTTAAATTTACTTTCACAAATTCAAAATCACCAATCCCTTTCATCGACCATGCAAACTGGTTTCCTTCTAAAATATTCGAAAAATTCGGTGTATCCGGTTTAACCGGATTAGAATCTGTACTTTTCCAAATTTCAGCCGTTAAATTTGGATACCCTAGTGCCGCTACTTTTTGGATTGTATCATTATTTGGGCGTAATCCCCATTTCTCAAAAAACGGAATTAAATTTTGTTTTGCTGCCTTTGATGCTGAAATCATAAATAATTGTTTTTTCGTTTCATCAGTTTGTGGAATCTCATTTGAAGGCATGTCTCTATACAGCTGATGCAACTTAGGATAGAAGTCTTCTCCGTACGCTAGTTGTAATTGCCAAAGCATTACAACTTTAACAAAAAGGTCACTAATGTCATCATAATTTTTATTAGGTTGTTCTAAGTATTGAAATGCCTTAGTATAAGCGCCCTCTTGTTGCAATCTAAAAGGTTGATTAGATGTAAATGCTTTTTCTACAGCAAGGCTGTAAAGATTGACTTGTACCTCTGTCATATTTTTAAAGTTCCAAGGCGTTTGTTGTCTCATATGTCCTGCCTCATGCCAAGGTCCCCATCCATCATTTGTAAATTTATTAATGTCTAATACATGTTGGATTGCATCTCCTACATATGCAGTTCTGTGAGGATATGCATACATATAATAATCCAGAGAATGGTTATCCTCCACATAATGCAGATAATGTTTATCTACTTGTTCTTCAGATAATCCAGATATTTTATCTTGAATTCTAGTAGCCTCATCCATTTTTTTTAAGAGTTGTACAGGATCTGTGTTAGAGTCTATCAAATATTTTTTAACACGAACTGGGCTAGCAGTAATCAATACGCGCTCCCCTTTTAATTCCACCGCATGTGCATTTGGATATTGATTGAGCATATTTATTAAATCTTGTTTCGTATGCTTTCCAAGTTCAAAGAGAGGAGTAGCCGTTCCGCCTGTTATTACTGTTGTTTGAATGGTACCACCTTGTTGTTTATTATAAAAATAAATCATTCCTCCATTTGGAGATTGAATTGTGTTTGTACCTGGATTTAAAGTAAATGATTTAATTTTGGAATCTTCCCTCCAAGAAGCATCGAACGAGAAAGTTCCAATATATGCTTGTATACTTTGATTTCCTTGTACCTGAATTGTTATTTGTTCATTTGGCTTAGCATATAACCCTGTTGGCTCGTATGCACTAAAATTTCTTTCCCTTCTTTCAATATTTTGAAGTTGGGAGACATCTCCTTTTCCTGGAACTGCAAATACTCGATTTTCCACATTAACAGAATTTTCATTCTGTAACGTTGTAGATACTTTCTTTTGCTGTGCTTGTTCTTCCGCAAAGACTTCTAATGAAGGCGTTATTCCAGTAGCAAACATAGATAATGTGGCAGTTATCATCACTAAATTTTTTGTTTTTTGTTTCTGTCCCCTTTTCATAATATCCCTCCGCTATATTTCCAAATACTTATATATTCATATTATCTATTGACACATATTTACACAATTTAACATAAATATACTCATTTATATAAGATAATGAACATATTTCAATTCACTTGATAAGAAGAATAATCAAATGAATCTATGAGAAAAAGAAGGATTTTAATACGTTTATTATTAAAAACGTATTAAAATCTTTAAAAATGTCAAAATATTAATACATTATGTTTTGGTACAAAAACTTCCAAGCAGTTGTAACTAATCACCTAAACCCGGATATACCAGTACTTTTAAAAGAACGTAATCCTAATTGGGGTCACCATATCATTTCGATAAATTTGTACGCTAAGAAATTTATAAAGGTTGTAGATGTTTAATAAACGTTTAAAAATATTTTATAACACATCTTTAAACATGATAATCCTTGACTATATAAGTAATGTCTTTAAAGGTATACTTCTATAAGAATTTTTGAGGGAAATGAATAAGTTGTGATAAACCTAATTAAATAAATGATTTGAAAGTAAACTAAACGGCTAAAAGTTTACTTTCATTTTTATTAAAAAAAGAACATGTAGAAATTACTACATGTTCTTTTTGAGTTGATGGCAATATTACAACTTGTTTATATTAGTTTGCTACTTTCATACTTTTGTAAAACTCGTTTTCACTATATGGTGCCCCTAATATCCTGTTTACATTTGTACATATTAACAGATTGGTATTGCATAGATCGTAAAATTTGCCTAGGTAGAGCTAAATACTTTATGGTATTACTTAATGATTGTAGAGATGGCTTGTTTGTATACCAGTTGTTGTTTACCATGAACCATCATTAAGACAGTAAATTTATCTGTTGCAAGGATCTGCCCACGTACTGGAACGCCATTCTTTAAAAATACAGTAACTTCCCCTTTTTTCTCTTTCAATTGTTCGTACATATCTTCTTGTAAATTAAACATGAAATGCGCCCCCTGGTTTGTTTGTATTTACTTTTCTTCTCATACCTGCTGCTTTTCACTATTGGATATATGTGATTCCCATTCACTTTCTATTTTTCTAAACCATTTTCCTATTTTGCTTAGATAATATCTTTTTACTTCACCATAAAGAATCCAAATTTCACGTTCCTGCATTTGAATCATCACTTCATGAAGAATCTCATCATGTTCATACTTTCTAGGTTTTCTATGATGTGTTTTTAAAAACTGTGTATATTCTCTACGTAACCAATTAGAAATATGTTCTTTTTGTTTTCGCTTGAGATGTGACCATTTTTTATTTGTTTGAAGGATTTTTCCATTTACTTTTTTGTGGTTTTTCATCGAAACTCATCTCCTTTTACTAGCAAAACGAATATATAACTATCGTATCACATTTAAATTGAAATACTGCTTTAGGGACATATTTCGCAAGAAATCTATGCAAAATAAACAATACATGATCCATTTAGCGGATTAATTCAACATAAAAGTAAATGTAGACTATTTGTGTGGTGTTTTATCTTTTATTAATTATTACGGTACGTGAAATTATAATGTTAAACCTAAAAAAGCCCCTTGAAAGGAGCTTCTTATTTTACAAGGTATTGTTCTATTTCTTTTATTAATAATTCTGCACCTTCTGGACTTAATGCTATCTTACCATTTGCTAATGATATGTTACGATTTGACACTTCTTCTGTTAACACACAAACACCACCAGGCTGATACCTCTGTAAAACAATGTCTTCACCTTCTACAAAGATCTCTAATGGTGATTTTTCTTTCATACCTAGCGTATTTCTAAGTTCCTTTGGAATTACCACACGCCCTAATTCATCTATTTTTCTAGTTACTCCGGTTGCTTTCATCTAATATCTTTCCCCATTTCATTATCAATTGTACCCAAGTTATTCTTTACTATTGTAACAAGCTTTTCCCATACATGAAAATTTATTTGCATTTACAAAAGAACAAGTAAAATAAATAGAGGATTTTTGGCACGATAACAAGATAAGTAATTGAAATGAAGCAATTCGTCAACTCGTAGAGAAAGCGTTAAGTCTTAAAGTAAGGGAATTGTGAGCTGTTCCTCACCTCTTTGTACTATATCTAATGTTTGTAATAGTGAGTTCTTGAATTACTCGTCTAATTTAATGGTTCTTGTTAGCATAATCATAATGAAAAGAATGTAAAAAACGATTCTTTTGATGTAAAAAAGAATCGACTTCTAATTTTTCGAATAAAATGTTCCCCGCAGTTTTATCACTATAATGAATATTCGTCTCCGCAATTTCCCCCAAGAGTCATACCGGTATCCACTTGATTCTCTGTAATTGGTGAACACTTGACTAAATCATATTTTGTATAAGTGAAAATATCGCCTAATTTGTCAATTGGATATTGTAGTAACAATGCCCCTGCAATCAGAGCCTTAAAGGTAGATGCGCAAACAAACCGTTCGTTAGGTGATCGATAGGTAACTGCCCAGTTTGTACCAGCGTCGATTGGATAGACACTCAGTCAAGCGTCAAACTTTTCTCAAGTTGCGTGAATGCTCAATGAGGTGCATGATTTGCATATTTATTTTTCTCTACTTTTTCTTTTGCTTCCATCTAAAATGGTTCACCTTTAAAAAGTTTTACACTTGCAAGACTTAAACTTAATACTCCAACACACATCCCTATTTTTAACATCCTTGTACTTTTCAAGATAATCAGTCCTTTCGTGTTATGCAGTACTTAAAATAGATGTCAAACCTGACTCAATGTATCAAGTTTGGGAACTAAGTTTTTAGGATTACATTTAATAGACAATTTAAGTAATAAATTTGTTCCACTTTGATATGAGGAAAAAATTTGAGTTTGTATAGTAACGGAACCGAAACGTTAATAGGGGTACAACAACGAGAAATGGAATTTTATAGAAAATCCAATCTTAGCTTGATAGACATGTAGTACCATCAGCGTTTTAGAACATTATCATGCTAAGCAAAAAAACCTCACTTTTCATCTTTTTTCAGATAAAAAGTGAGATTTTTCGTTTTGGTGTATTTATTTTTCTTAACTTGATGGTGACCAGTTTTTACCCATATAGACGTAATTTTTTACTTTTCTGTAATATTTACAAAATTGACGGCTCTCATTTCCTTATTTCCCAAAACCGTATTTACTTTATCTATTTCCTTTGTTAATTCTGGTGCTTTCCCTTTATTGACTAAATTAAGATTCCCAAAAGATTTATTAAAAGATAGAATCTGTCTAGTTTTTTCTTTCCCATTTATTTCTTTAAATAATGTATCATCTACAATTAATAGGATTTCTTTGGATCCACCACGATATGGAGATAGCCATACATCCCCTTTATATTGAACATTCATTTTTTTCTCATCAAATGTTAGTTCTTTCAAGTCTTTATATTCTTTATTTGCAAATATGATAGTTTCATCTTTTTCTATTTTTGGTAACGAATCAAGAGGGACTGAAGATAGGAGCCCCTCGTTATTATCCCTTTCACGAATAAGTCCCTTTTTATTCATTTTTTCAGCAGTTGTTCTACTAATAAATAGTAAATTACTAGTAGCAGTATCCATAGAATCCCGAAATTTAGTCGGTAGCTTTATGTCAAGCTTATTATTATCTATAGTCCCTTCTTTTAATTGATATAGGTCTTGTGAGGTTGTTATATCTTTGTATGAGTCAATTATAGAGTTTCTTGTTTGTTCGTTTATCGTTCCTACTTCTATTGAAATTCCATTTGCTGGAGAGTCTTTTGTACCAAATAATGAACATGCTCCTAACATGGTAATCGAAATACTAGCTACTATTAATAATCCAATTCTTTTTTTTATCCTATATTCTCCTTCTTTTTAAATTAAAAGATTGTTTTATACATTTTTTTCAAATATTGAGCACGAACAAAGTAAAAGTATATAATTTGCATAACTAAGAAACAAATCAATACCACAACGGAACTAACCAAGACTGAAAAATTGGCTAACTTTTGTAAGGCCATAAAAGCAACTGTACTATGTGTAATCGCTATTGCAATTGGTAAAAAGAATAACAATGCAAGTTGACGTGACACAATTTTCTTTAATTCAGGTTTACTTAAACCAACTTTTGCTATCATTTTATATTGCTGCTGATTTCGTTCTAAGTCTGTATATAATCGGAAATATAAAAAGCTTGCAGCAAAAGTAAAGAAAACAATACCTATTAATACACTCATGATAGATGCAAGTCCAAAACCTTGTTTCATCACTATCCATGTAAAAATTAAAGACGAAAATGTATATTGTTCGTTGTATACTTCAAGTTCACTAATACCCTGATTATCTTTCTGTAAAGTAGTCACGATTTTTTCAGCAACCTTTTTTGTTTGATCCCAATTTTTCACAATAAAACCATTGATAGTAAATTGCCCATATTGATTCTCTGGGTTTACAATCATTTGATTATATAAAACGTCTGGTACAATAATTATCGTGACGGTTGTATCTTGTAGTTCTTTCGGAGTTAGTATTTTATCTACATGCATATCTTTTTTTATATTTTCATGCAACAATTGAAAGTCATTTTGATTAGATTTTGTATTAGCGACTTTTTTTGAAGGAATGACAAAACTACTATTTTGATCTTTTAAGCTTTCTTTTTCAAAATCAAATGACTCTGCTAACCTATTGTAATCACTTATTTTTATAACGCTTAATAATACATTACTGTTATAAAGGGTATCTGGAATTTGTTTTATTGAATAAGCTACTGGTTTGAATTTAAACCCACCATTATTGAGTTCGCTTTCTATTTTTTTTAGATGCTCTTTTTCTAAAGGATTATTATTATAAGACTTATAAGAAAATGCGAAGGGACTATTTGATTCAGCCATGGATGAGTTACCTAATCCCATACAAGTTCCCACTGCAGTGAAGGCAACGGCAGATATAATAGTGACCATAAAAAACATTTTTGCATTATCTTTTAATTGATACACTAAATCTGAAATGGTGAGTATGTTTGTTTTCTTAAAGAAAATATTTTCCCTTTTCTTTAATACACGTAACACATACACACTGAGCTGTGTAAATAAGAAGTACGTTCCAAGAACAACAAAGCTCACCCCTGTCGCCATCATGAATAATACATATTTCATATCCTTGTAATGAATTGCGTTAACACTATGGAAAACAGCTGTATATCCTAATCCAATACAAATAAGCGCAAATAAAGATAGCCAAAAGGATGCTTTTGGTTCAGGCTTTGGCTTTTCTTCTGCTTTTATCAATTCTACTAATTGCTCTACATTTACTAGTCGAGAAGTGAAAAGTGAAATAAATAAAAACAGTAATAAGAATGCTCCAAATGTTATCCCAATTGCTTTAAATGGCATGTAAAATGGGAGTCCTTTATCAATCATTAGCAGATTGTTGCTCATAATTAAGATAAACTTAGAGAACGCCATTCCAATTGTAATTCCTGTTAAAATAGAAGCGATTCCAATTATTATATTTTCAATAAATACTAATTTATTCAACTGTGAACGTGACATCCCATGTAGCATTAGAATTCCAAAATCTTTTTTTCTTGTTTTTAAAAATGCACTTACAGAATATAGGATAAAGAAGAATGAGAAGAAAAATATTAACCCCTGCGATATCTGTAATCCTGATTTTGCAAATGTATTGATTGTTACACTGGCAGCAAGATCGCCTTGTAAATTAGGATGAAATGCAAGTAATGCATACGTAAAAAAAATCATAATGGCAAACGTACTACTTAAAAAATGAGCCAAATATGTCCGTTTACTTCGAATGACGTTATTAAATGCGAATTGTCGAAAAGTCATGTGCATTTCCTCCTAATAATGCTAAAACCTCTAGAATTTTTTGATAGAATACTTTGCGATTATCTCCACAATAAATCTCATTGTATAACTGTCCATCTTTGATAAACACAATTCGATCACAATAACTTGCAGCCATTGCATCATGTGTCACTAACATCATCGTTGTGCTATTTTCTTTATTAAGCGTTGTCAATAATTCCATCACATCACTAGCAGATTTTGAATCCAGATTTCCTGTAGGCTCATCCGCAAGTAATAATTTCGGATTATGAATAGTAGCTCGTGCGATTGCTGTTCTTTGTGCCTGCCCACCAGAAATTTCATACGTACGTTTATCTAATATTTCAGTTATCCCCAGTTTTTCAGCAATAGCTTCCACTTTCCCTTCCATTTCTCTAGGGCTTACACCATCAAGCGTAAGTGGAAGAACAATATTTTCTTTCACTGTCAATGTATTAAGGAGATTAAATGATTGAAAAACAAACCCTAATTCACGTCTTCGAAATAAAGACAACTGATCTGGAGATAACAGATATGGATTTTCTCCATGAATTAATACTTCTCCTGATGTTGGAGCATCTATAGTAGAAACCATATTTAATAGCGTTGTTTTACCACTCCCAGATGGTCCCATAATTCCTACAAATTCACCTTTGTTTATTTTTAAATCAATATGGGATAATGCTGTATAAGAAATTTTCCCAGGATAAACTTTCCCTAAATCTGAAACATGTAGTATCTCCACAAGTATTTCACCCTCCATTTCTCTTTTCTATACATGAAGTGTAGCCTATATATAGTATGTCTCATATCGATTTCCCTAACATTTATCTAACAAGTTTGTAAGATTCAAAAGAAAAAACCGATGAAAAGTTTACCTTTCATCGGTTAACGAGATGCATATGGGAATACGATTTTAACTTTTGTTCCCTTACCTACCTCAGATTCTAGCTCAATCTTATGATTTAATTTTTCACATACTTCTTTAACAGGTTTTGTTTTCTTTAAAGTTAGAATCTTTCTCGAATTGATCTACAATTCTAACTTTCTTCCAATATATCCCTATACGCCATATCCATTCTAAAGGTCCCATTCTGAAGTACTTTAACCATATGTTACTATAAATAATTTGTATAACAATAATGGATAGACCGATACCTAAATAGGTTAAGAATGAGAACTTTTCATTTTCTAAATAGTCAAAAACAATCGATGTGTGCACAATAAAGTTTGACATAGACATTCGGCCAAATGCGATTAAACATGAGAACATACTTCTTACCATGGGAATCATACTTAAAATGGTAAAGCAAACAATATAAAATAGGGGCAGTACGAAAGAACTAAAATTATTCATCCAGCCAAAAGAGTAGTATGTTAAAAAGAATAGGAGGACTAAACCTGTTACAAGTAATACCTTACATCTTTGTAGGTGATTGAAAAAAGATAACTGTCCTAAAAATATCCCTAAAATAACCATTGAAAGCCCGCTAAACATGCTTACTAAAGATACAATTTGATTATTAGTTGATTCACCTTCAATTAAAACCATGTCACGTGTGAACCAAATCAATATTGCAATAGCGATAAAAACGACAATGTTAATCATCGGTGGTATATACTGAAATACAAATCCTATTAGCCCATAAATTGCATACATAATAAATAATCCACCGGCAGGGACCCCTACAAATGTACATGTAACACCAATTAATAACAGGATACTAAAACGCCGGATATATATTAAATTTGCCCTTTCACCCCTCTTCTTTAAATTTGACATTAATAATGCAGAAGATAAGCCTAGAAGGAACATAAATATATAAATAAATTTGGATACCATGAAAGTGTAAATGAATGAGCTAAAATAAGGATGGGCATCAGTGCTCACCATACTCGTATTTTGAAATATATTTGTAAAAGTAATGCCTATAAGCGCAAATCCCCGTAAATAATCAACTATTTCAATACGTTGCTTTTGTATCATAATTCCTTTCTCCTTTCAGTTTTGATTCTACATACAATGTACATATTGCATAGGATTTTTCCTATCGATTTCCCTAACATTTATCTAACAAGTTTGTAAGATTCAAAAGAAAAAACCGATGAATAATCTTTCTTTCATCGGTTAACGAGAGGCATACGGGAATACGATTCTAACTTTCGTTCCCTTACCTACCTCAGATTCTAGCTCAATCTTATGATTTAATTTTTCACATACTTCTTTAACAAGATATAATCCCATTCCCGTAGACTCTTTAAATTTCCTACCATTTTCTCCAGTATAAAATGGATGGAAAACACGTGGTAAATCAGCAGTAGGAATACCAACTCCATAATCCCTTACTTCTAAAATAACTGCGCGTCCCTTTGAATACGCTGATATTATTACTTTCTCTTTCTTACTTGATGAATATTTTATTGCGTTTGACAGCACTTGATTGAGTATAAATCGAAACCATTTCTTATCTGTTTCTACAGTAAGGAGCGAACCCACTTTTACTTCTGGATACACATAACTACGTATAAACAGACGCTTATTTTCATGAATAACAGAATCAATCATTTCTAATAATGGTACTCTATCTACATGAAAATCCTGTTCAAATGTTTCCAATCGGGCAGCATATAACACCATCTCTAATCCTTTTTTGATTCGTTCTGTTTCTTCGTTAATACTGTCAAATCGAGGATCTTCGGCATCTTGTGTAATTAATTCGATGACAGAAAGAGGTGTTTTCATTTGATGAACCCATTGATTCATAAAAATCATTTGTTCTTGTTGTTTTCGTTCCCATTTTTTTAATTGGTTCTGATAATATTGATATTGGGTTTGTAATAATTTATCTAGGGCCATTGATAATGGAGTCAAATCGCTATCCTGGATTGACTCATTTAGCGTTTCCATCGGTGTTGATAGACGCTTGTAGAATGAACGATGACTATAATAACGATATATTAAATAACCTATTAATAAAAAAATGCCCAAAAATACTGAATATAATGCAGTCAAAATATGTGGATACCCATCAAACCAATATATAAAAAGGATAATAAGTAATTGGCCGAATGTATAACAAATAAGTGGGATATGTTCTCGTAAGAATAATTTCATTTATCCTTTCCTTCCTTCTCCCAAATAACATGCAGTCGATATCCTGCACCACGAACTGTTTCGAGGGCATTTTCGATACCCAATTCTTGTAACTTCTTTCTAATTCTACCTATATTTACACTCAATGTATTCTCATCTATATACGAACTATCCCACAATTGTTCTAAAATTACTTCGCGTTTTACAAGAAGTGGAGATTTTGTTATCAATATTTCTAATAAAATTGTTTCTTTTTTGGTAAGCAAAACTGTCTTATCATCTAGTTGAAGCTCCATCCTTTCTGGAAACAGGAGTAATCCTGTTTCCTCAACTATTCGTTCTTTTACTTTTGGAGCATACTCACCGTATGCTCTTCTGAGTTGACTACGGATTTTAGACATTACAACTTCATAATAAAAAGGTTTCGTAATGTAGTCATCACCACCATTTTCTAAAGCCATAACCTGATCCATCTCTCCACTCCTTGCAGATAGAAATATAATTGGACAAGTAGAAATAGCTCGTATTTGGCGGCACCAATAATAACCGTCAAAATTAGGCAGATTTACATCTAATAGCACTAAATCTGGTTTAATCTTTTGAAATGTAGCTAAGATATTTTCAAAATCCTCTATAATAACACTTTGATATCCGTATTTTTTAATATGAGTTCCCAGTAATTCAGCGATTTTTATATCATCTTCTACAATCATGATTGTATTCATATCGTACTCTCCTCTAATTTAAGTGTGATTTTTAAAGTTTGTTTGGCTTTTATGTTTAGTTTTTAAGTTAATTTATTTAAAAGAAATAATATCTTACATACGCCCTAAAATGCAATTAATATCAAATAAAGCTTATATCTGTTGTTTTTTATTAATAAAAATTTTAACAGTAAATGGGTTGGGATTTTTCAGAATATAGATAAGCTTTATTAATAAAATGAATTGATGTTAGTAAGGGTATTTGAATAGATAAGAACTTAATATATTCATTAATATTTTTTATCCAATTTACTTTTCTGACTTTTAATTAACATATATTACTGTACTATGTGATCAGAAAATTGTCGTTTATGGAGCTCTATTTATTTCTACTAAATTAGAATGAAATACGATTAAAAATCAGTTCCAAAACTCATTACCAAAAACAAAGTACCATAACAAACATGAAATATCGTTTATAGAACTTCCTTAACGTACGGTAAAACCAAGTTTTTTAAATAAAAATTTCCTTAGCGTACGAAATTCGTGAAATGTTGGCGGGACCCCATGCCCATCAAGCTAAGCTTATATAAGTTTAATTTCATGTGAGATTTTTTCTGTTTTCTAAAGATCTAGTGTAAGTTCTTTAAAGATTTGCATACCAAATAAACCCTATCGGGTTTCAGTTTTTTTGATTACGCTACATGATTGTGAGACATAGAAAAGTTATATACGACGCCTAAGATATCAAAGACTGTTTTCTTCTCATACCTATGTGATTTTCGTCCGTTTTTCTGTAAGAGATTAAACAGCCGAGACAATATCTTTGTTAATTCTTGGGTGTCTTTTTGTAGAGATTGATAAATAAGTGGAAAATAATCTTTTATCATATAAATCGCTTTATATTCGCTTAATTCTCGTTTCTTCTTGATGAGGAGTAATTGGCGCATTTGAAACATTGTGGAGGAACAAAGAAAGATGCTAATTAATTGTCCGTATAAGTGACATTCTAGTCGTTCTAATTTTACAGAATTACAATGATGAATACGAAAGAATGATTTCCATGTTTTAAAGATAAGTTCAACTTGCCATCGTAAGGAGTAAAAATCGTATACTTGTTCCTTTGGTAGATATTCCAAAGGAATATTTGTAATGTAAAAGTTAATTGCACTAAGTCGCTTACTGCGTTCTTTATAGGTAATTTGCTTCTTATGTTCTTTAGATGCTAAATCCTTTTGTCTACGTTTCATTTGCGTTTCAGTTAATTTGTACAGAATTAGTCTTGCAGGAAGTTTTTGATACATTCCAATATAAATCTCAGGAATTTCATATGTTTCACCTGACTGTAATTGGTCAATGAATTGCTCCATATCTAGTTGGATGTATTCAGATTGCTTTTTTATTGTTCCATTTTGAAAGTATTCAGGTTCTCTATTCTTCTGATATATACGAGTATTGAGCTTTAATCGTGAAATAAAATAAGCACCACACTCGTCTATCGTATGTAGATCTCTTAAATCGAAATATTCTAGATCACGTATACATACATCGTGCGGTTGAAGAGACGTTAAGCAAGTAGAACCATAAATTTTATCATTTTGCTTTCCCGAACCTACATGAACATGTAAAAATTGACCACTAAGCAAATCGTACTCTAATTGAATTTTCACACCAGCACTATGACCACTACCTCCTGAACCTTGATATGTAGAAGCAAATTTATCTGGAACCTGAAAATGTGTAGAATCCAATACACGAATACTACGAAAATAGTTTGTATACAAAGTTGGAATCTTGTTTGAGTTGGAGGAATGAAATTGTTGGTTAAGTAAATACGCTAATATTTGTTGTAAAAACTGTACAGCCCGAGAATTAAAGCGTTGATTGAGTCCTTCCGGACTCATCGAAATGCCTGTGTTAGCTTCTAATCGACTACATAATTGTGTCAATGAAGTATGAGCTATATTTGGGCTTAACCAAACACATAAAGCCACTAAGTCTTGTGCACGATATTTACTACTTCGTTGAACAAATCCTATTTTTCTAGCTAACTTATCCAAAGCATGTGGTGACATATGTCGCTCTAATTCTTTAGAAAATAATTGTAGTTCATCAGAAATCGATAGATTCATACAAAAACGCCATCCTTTCTGTATATTTCTACAAAAAGAATAGCGTTTTTTTCGCTATATGAATACAATTTCTTTTTCGTTTGATGATGACAGGGTGTGAATAAATCCTCAAGATAAAAGGTCATCCGCTAAATTTAGCGGACGACCTTTTATCTTCCTCGATGTTTTGCTTTTCGTTTTCGAATTTTCAGTTGTCTCTTTTTTTCTTTTAATTCTTCTTTTTTTTGACGTGTAATACATTTCTTTGTTTTCTTTTTTTGTTCTAGTTCTATTCTCAATGCTTCATACGATTTGTTAGAAACTCCTTGATTTTTCATCTCTTTAGCTGCTAATTTTATCAACCTTTTAGGATTGATAGTCTTCTTTTTTTTGTTATCAATAGAGTTTTTAACACCTGATGTACTATTTAATAACGGAATCAAATCATGAAAAATAAAATCTAATACTTCACTATCTTTTGGTTCTGATCTAAAAGTATATTTACATACCTTCAATTTATTATTGTCCATCAAAATAAATTGTAAGTTTCATTGAAAATCCCCCTTTTTTACTACATGAGTAATGGACATCCCAGGGGGGAAGGTTACTGACAATAATTATTAAATTATTGCGTTCGGACTACCAACCGAACTGTGTTTTTTCACTCTATACTTATTATATTTCGAAATTCAGATTTGTAAATATTTAGATAATATCAACTAGGTTAAATTATTTTCTTTTAACATTTACGAAAGCATATTCGAATAATCATTCATTAAATTTCTTATCAATCATCAAAAATTAATTATCATAAGGAAGAGGTACGTGACCTTTTAGTTAAGAAATTACTTATTCTTGAAAAAAAAACGAATTAAATCCCCATAAATAATTGTAAAGATGTAAAATTCTATAATTCCCTCGGAACAAAAAAAATTGTCTTTTATAGCAACGAAGTTCATTTTTATCGTTTTTGGGTAGTGTATTCTTGTTATCTTGATGGGCATGTGGCGGGACCCCATCACCATCAAGTTAATTAATTTATTGCTCCATAAAATTTTCTTTATGGAGTTACTTTGAAATCCTAGGTCGATGGGCATTTGTTTTTCTTAGCTTGATAGCGGTGTGGTAGGATCCCTTGTTAATCAGCCTGATTACAAGCAGTATCTAATGTCTGAGCAACACCTTTCCCTCCTCTTCCCCTTCTAGTTTTACTCCCTGGAACAGAATAATTAACACTATCCCCCACTTCAGCTACTACATATCCTTTTTTTTGTAGCTTCTTTAATATGGATTTTATAGCTTTTCATCATTTACACTCTCCATTTAATTCATTTCTAATTAAGCTGCCTTTTTATTAGGAAGTAAAACCCTGGGATCATCTTTGCATGTAATCGTAGGGGATATCCCCATAGGATTTCACATCTCTCCACCCCTTCTCTAACCACTAGAATTAATATTTCCTATTATTTAAATACGATTTTGTCCAATTTTTCTTCTGATAGGAAATACTTTTCTAGTACATTTTTTTCGAGAATGTCTAATAATAGCATCCTTTAACGAATTCCCCGAAATAATTCTCCTTCCTCAAGCGTGTGAAGGGCGTAGCCCAACGGTAGGTGGGAGATGAATTTCGGTTTGGCATAGCCAAAAACTTTTGATAAACTAGCTATATGAAGTTCTTTGATAACTTGATATATGAGGTTGCAGGAAGAAAATAGAGTGCGAAAAACAAGCCATTCGGTTCCTGCGTAAAATATCAACCGTACCAAAAGAGCGTCCAAGCGTTGGACATCTAGGGATGGAACACCCCGAAGTAACGCTCAGGGAGACGAAAGGTTGCTTTCATCGTGGAACTGAGAAACTCCCACTTCAAGCCTTGCTAAGTGGCGAGTAGTTCACAGGAATAACTTATTGCCACACAACAGTTCCCTAGTCTATCCTTCAATTCAGATGTTCTTTTCCTTTTTAGTATAAAAATACCCCTTTAGATAACCACCTAAAGGGATAGAGCATCGTATCTTTTTTATAAACATCGCGACTTTATTTTAAAGCCATAGTTAACTCTGCCTTCTTGTTATAATCTACTTTTGCGAATTCTCGATCACTATATCCTTTTAAAGACCAAGCAAATTGATTTCCGTCTAATAGTTCATTAATAGGTTCTGTTGAATTGGAATACCCTTGAACAGTTTTAATTAATAAATCTATGCATCTATAAGTCAATGGAGCCTTATCTTTTAGCTCTTGCTTAGATGATTCGCTAAAATAATAATATGTAAAACATTCCGCAAAATATTCTTCCTTATTTTCGTAATATTTATCCGGGAAAATTTTCTGTCTCTCTTGACTGAAAGGAACATCAAACAAATCAGTATGACTTATATTAAAAAAAACCACTCGATCAATTGCATGCGCTATTTCATGAAGTTCTAAATTAATGGAACCATGCCCCTTTCCTCTTTCACTAAAACCTATTCTAGCCATTACAGGTTTTCCACCAATATCAGATCCCACACCTGGTACATCATCCCAGGTCAATTGTTTTCCTTCGGCATTGGTTTGCCCTTCCCATCCTCGTGGAATTAATCCTTTTAGGTCCCTGTATTCGTCAGACTCAGTGATAGGATAATTAACAAGTTTTACATATGTTCCGTCTGCCACTAATTTATCAAGTATGCCGCTTTTTATTTTTTTTATTCTATCAACCATATGTTGTGCCTCTTGATATTCTTCCACATTATTTCCTCTTATATCAATATGAATAAGCCTTTCATTTTTAGTCTGTTGTTCTTTTATAAACTCAAGGTTGTTTAAAGTTTCGGCTGCAAGGGGATGGTTTGTAAGGGAAATAGACAGAATAAATATCAATAATATCAAAATTGTATTTTTTTTCATATAAATCCTCCCGTTATATGATTTTTAATAACCCTTTGATTAAATAGGGATATTTCAAAAACAAAATTGATAGTGATTGAAGAAATAAGCATTCCTTTTAAAAGCCTCATTTCATGATTCCAATAATTCTGGGTTTATTTTATTTTCCATACTGGCTTGCCTTTTTATATTGTATGTATTGAAGGTCTTTTAAATGAAAACAACCTAAATCTCGGATACATAAATCATTTGCTGTTACAGTTTGGGACACACAGAGAGCCGTAAGTGCGATCATGTTGTTTACCTGGACCTGTATGAATATGTAGGAACTGTCCACCTGGATAAACCGATGAAAATACATCTGGGAGTTGAAATGCAGTTGAATCTAAAATACGAGTTTGCTTGAAAACAGAAGTGTATGGAGAAGAAATCGGCATAGATGCGGCCAATTTTTTGCTTAGTAGTTCGGCTAGTAGGGGGTGTAAAAGTAGGACGGCCGCCTTATTAAACCGTTGATTCAGTCCCTCAGGACTTGATGAGTGCTTCGATTGATGCGACTTACTTTAAAAACGGACTCAAGTTCATTTAGTGAATAATTACCATCCTCCCATTCTTTCAATATGTTAAATTTATCCTCCGCAGAGTAAACTTTTTTAGACATTAACAAAACTCTCCTTCAAGCAAACAGATTTTTATTTTTTATCTGTCTACCTAAAGGAGAGCATATCAGTTTAGAAAGAATAACGTTTTCTTGGTACTTAGGGGTATTGTTGATGGGCATGTATGGTGCTCCTATCAGTATATCCAAGTTTGATAAACCATTTTTATATGTTTCAAAGTTTTTACATCAGAACCCATATTAGTTTAGCTTTTTTTGCACCTATAACTTGGACATCATCAAATAATACATTAGATGTTCCATTTGACGTTAGAATCCCAACATGAGTGTTTGCTAAATCCCTACTTGTAATAAACTTTTTTACACTCAAAATGATGAGTCAATTTCAAAACAAACTGGTACGAAGCCTATATAGGATTCGTATTAAAACCATCTTATTATAAGATTAAATAGGCTTTGGTACAAAATTTAGATTTAAGTTGATTGCTCTATATAAAAATACAGCCATTTCTGCTCTTGAAACATTCGCTCCTGAATTAAAATTTTTATTTCCTGTACCACTTGCAATCCCATTGCTATATAAAGCTTTTACATATTCATTCACCCAATGATCTTTCATATCATTGAATTCATAATTAGCTTTGATTTTCAAGTTAAATGCTTTTGTTAACACTACTGCAATTTCAGCCCTTGTCGCAGTGTTTTTTGGATTAAATGTCTTTTCCCCATTTACTGAAAAAATACCGCTCTTCGTTAAGGACAAAATTTCTTTTTTAAATGGGCTATCATTTATATCTGTAAAAGGATTATCACTTGTATCCGGCAGTGATAAAGATTTATATAAGACGGCTGCTAATTGTTCACGTGTAAGATTATCATTTGCTCCAAAGTAACCATTCCCATATCCATTTATAATTTTATTTCCTGCCATATATGATATTTGGTCATACCCCCAATGACTTTCTGGAACATCTAAAAATACATTAGGAACTTTAATGCCATTTTCATTAAAATAATACCATTTATTATCTACGTCTTTCCAATCTGTAACCATAGTACCATTTTCGTTAAAATAATATACTTGTCTCTTAATAGTTTGTAAGCCTGTTTGCATAACACCATCTTCATTAAAGTAGTATTTGTATCCATTAATAGATTGTAGGCCTTTAACCAGAGGGCCCTCTTTATCACGATAATACCAGTTTCCATCTTTTTGAAACCATTTAACCCAAGGATATTTCTCACTAACTTCTTTTATATTAAAATATTATATTTTTAAAAACAAATAACATCCAGGCTAACTAAAAAAGATAGATGTAAGTTAATATACTACTTTTACATTTTTATATAATTCTAGTTTTTTTATTAGTCCAAACATTTCATATTGTTACCACATACAATATAAAATGTTTGGATTGTATTATATTAATCAACACTTAAAGTTAGGAGGGCTTAATATGGCAGAATGCAAAGGTTTAGCTTGTTTTTTATTCTCTTCGTGGCCAACAGGAACGGTTGTTACAATTACCACTAAATCAGGACAAATTATTGGACCTGCTACTTTTTCATTGTTCTTTCCGACTATTTGTGCGGTTGTATTAGTTGAAGAAGATGTGATAACCCCCTCTTCTACCAATACCATATTCATAAGTTGTGAAGATATAGAAAGTGTTACTTTAACCACCCCTTAAGATGCTTCAGGTGGTTAAAGTTCAATCCATAGTTAAGACATTCTAATGAATGTCTTAACTATGGATAATCTAATCAAAATGCTCCAAAATGTATTATTCCATTGTATCTATCATTTCAATAAGTTGCTTTAAACTGAATTTTTTCCCTTCTAAAGGTTACTTGTCTACACATCCCTCTACATACTTTCATATGATATAGTATATTGTTTAAAGGAGGGATAAATTTGTTCTTATGTAATTTATTTCGTTGTTCAGGTGGAGTATGTAGTATTTTTAAAAATTTACAACCAGGCGAAGTCGTTACTGTGACTGGTAAATCTGGAAATATTATTGGACCTGCTATTTTTACAAATTTTAACCCTAATACTTGTATCGTCACATTAGAAGAGGAAAATTCAGTTACTCCTCCTACTACAAGTATTACTAAGATCAGTTGTAAAGAAATAGAAAGTGTTACATTTATCTCATAATATATTTTAAACCTAAAGCAGGGATTGAAATATGAAACTCTTATACATTACTTCTGGTTACTCAAAAATCTATCAATATCTAGATCAAAGCATACAGAGAACACTTATCGATCAAAATTTCGAATGGTTAGCAGTACAGCCGAGTGAATTAATAGAGCAATTGGATTTCATTACAACAACGTTTCATCCTGATATTGTTTTCACCTTATTAGGTAATCATCTACCACAAAAAGCAATTCAATATTTTAAAAAAAGGAACATTAAATTAGCTGTCTGGTTAACAGAGGACCCATTTTATATAGATACCTCTCTTCTTCTATTAAAGAACTTTGATTTTATATTTACTATTGATAGTGAAGCACTTAAATATTATTCAGGTTTAGGATATACCAATGTATACCACTTACCATTAGCAACTAATATAGATGTATTTAAGCCTGGTCTAAGAAATTCGAAATATAAAAGTGAAATATTGTTCATTGGATATCCTTATCCAACCCGAGTAAAATTGATGCAGTTTCTTTTGGAAAAAACCCCTTATCACTATACCGTTATTGGTCAACACTGGAGAAATAAGTTAATTAAAAAATGGAAAAATCACCGGAGAATTAAAATTATAGAAGAATGGATTCCACCTCAAGAAGTTGCACTCTATTATAATAACGCTAGTCTTATATTAAACCCTCATCGTAGTCATCTATTTTCACAGAATAAAAATAAAAATAAAGTAAAAAATAATACCATTAATAATCGTACGTTTGATATTGCAGCTTGCCAAGGCTTTCAAATTATTGAAGAAAAATCTGACCTTTCATCTTTCTTCAATAAAGATGAAATTATATCCTATAATAGCTTTGAGGACTGTTTAAATAAAGTATCTTTTCATTTGAATGATACGATTTCGAAAAGATTAATGGTCGAAAAAATTCATACAAAAGTTATTACACAGCATACTTTTCATGAGAGAATCCATTTTATTACGACTATTTTACAATCACAACTTTATTAGGTTATTAAATTAAAAATATCTTTTTTCTATAATCATTCTGAATAAATTAAAATGCCTTTTCATTAAATTGAAAAGGCATTTTAATTTATTCAACGAATTCCTAGTTTTATCTAATTGTTCATTAAAGGCATTTTAATTTATTCAACGAATTCCTAGTAGTATCTAATTGTACCCTATCAAATAAGATCCCACGAAACAGGCGTTCCTTTTTCAATGTCCTTATTCGCTTTCTTTCCGATAATTTTGGATAGGTGTTTTGGTAATAAGCCATTACCTGGTCTAATAGCTTTAATATTTTCTATCGTGAAAGCCTCTCCCGCTTTTATGTTTTCTACAACATATAATGACCTTCTAAATTTTAAAGAATCTTTTTCTAAATCAGTAGGGCCATAATATACTTTCCCCAAAGATTCCCATGCTTTTTCAGTTTCGCTTACTAATAATTTAAATTCAGCAGGTTCCATTGAAAAATCAGCGTCAACTCCTCCATCCGATCTCGAAAGCGTTAAATGCTTCTCTATTACTGTGGCTCCCAAGGCGACACTCGCTACAGATACTCCTACACCAAGTGTATGATCAGACAAACCTACTTCACATTTAAATAACTCCTTCATATGAGGTATCGTAGCTATATTTGTAGATTTCGGAGATGCAGGATACGTACTTGTACATTTTAATAGAATTAATTCTTTACATCCCTCTTCTCTCGCAGCTCTTACTGTTTCATCTAATTCAGCAATAGAAGCCATACCTGTCGAAATGATTATTGGTTTTCCTGTCGTTGCTACTTTACGTATGAGGGGAATATCAGTATTTTCAAAAGATGCGATTTTATAACAAGAAACATTCAATGATTCTAGAAAATCTACAGCAGTTTCATCAAATGGAGTACTAAATGGTATCATTCCTAATTCTATACAGCGATCAAAAATGGGTTTATGCCACTCCCATGGTGTATATGCTTCTTTATATAAATGATAAAGTGTTTTACCTTTCCATAAGCTTTTCGTATCCTGAATTAAAAAATCACCATTTTCTATATTTAAAGTCATTGTATCTGGTGTATATGTTTGAATTTTAAATCCTTGTGCTCCAGCCTCTGCTGCTGCCTCTACAATTTGCAAGGCTCTATCTAATGATTGATTATGATTCCCTGACATTTCTGCAATAATAAATGGTGGCGAGCTATTGCCAATCTCTCTACCCCCGATATATAAATTACTCATATTTTTCACCTTCAATTTCTGTTTTTATAGCTTCTTTCCTTTCCATCCATTGTTCATAAAAAAGGGTCATTGTAATAACGTCGATAAATTCATTATCCCTGAAAATATGGTTCACATATCTTCCATCTTCCTGGAAGCCGAGTTTCTGATGAAAGTTTAAACTAATACGATTTGATTCTAATATTTCTGCACATACTTTTTGTATGCCATTTGTTTCAAAAATATAGTCTAATGCTACTATACCTAATACAGTTCCAGCACGCCTTACACTCTGTTTGTCTCCTATATAAAATCCCCAATTACAAGTTCGATCTATTTTATTTATTTTTGTAAAATTAACAAATCCAATTGGCTTTTCTTTATATATTAGTAATCTTGCAATCATTGTTTCATCATATTTTAGTTTTTCAAACCATTTATAGTGTTCGTCTATTGTTATTTTATGATCTTCGTACATAACAGAACGAATTTCTTCTGTATTCCTCCACTTTAAAATAAGATTTAAATCTTTCTTTTCTATACATTTCAAATGGAATTTTTCAATGTTTAACATACTATCCTCCTAAAATAATTTTTGTTATTTCATCCGAATTACTGGCACACTTTATGGCAAGAGCTTTATTAGACATTTCTCTCACTTTATCTGAATCTGTTAAAAGTTTGTTTAGACATTTCGTAATGGTTTCATCTGAAACACTTTCAGCTGTACCGATATTCCATGTAGCTCCGGCCTCCGCAACAGCTTTGGTTACTTCTATTTGATTTTGTGCAGTTGTAATTGTTATAGAAGGTAATCCAAGAAAACAGCGCTCCCATGTTGTTGTGCCCCCAGCTCCTATCCCTAAATCCGCTCGTATCATAAACTCTTCAATATTCTCTATTTGACAATAAAATGAAGCGTTTGAAATGCTCTTGCAATAATTTTGAATATCTTTCTTATGAGGATTTTGGCTTCCTACCACTACATCTATTTTTAAAGTATCACTATTAATATTTTGTATAGCTCTTAACGTTTTTAATGTCTCATTCGTTACATCGTGCCCACCAAAAAATATAAAAATATGTTCAACCGCACCCGTTCTTTTTTGTAAAAATTTCTTAGCAGAATGGAACTCTGGCCGTAATATGGCATATTTAGGTCCTAATTTTATTAAAGAGTGCTCTGGTATTAATTCTTTATAGCGTTCATTAAGACTCTCGTATAGATTTTGATCTAATAACAATTCACAATCATGTACTCGATCTGCAAGATCATCGATTACCATAATCTTTTTTACAGTTTTTCTTAAAGCAGTTTCCCACTTTTCATCTAATCCATAATGATCAACAATTAACCAATCAAAATTGGGAAGTTGCGACAAAATATCATTGGTCTGTCGTGCATCAACAAACCAATGACATTTTAGCCAATCCAAATAACTCCCGTGTACTGTACTTAAGAAATTCGTATTTTCACCATCTGCATCTAACAAAAATACATGAAATCCCTTATTTAAAATATATTGCTGCAAATCACCTTGCAGCTTACGACAAATGAAATAAACTTGAGCACCTTTATTCCGTAACTCATGGGCCAGTGTTAAGCAACGCATAATATGACCGGTACCTATTTCAATAGATGCGTCGGCGCGAAAGGCAATTTTTTTCTCAAGCAAGTTACTCCCTCCTCACTAAAAGCACTACAATTTATTAATTTATAATTTCGTTTCTCTATTTAACTCATCCACTAATGATTGTTGATTTGCCCATTTCAATTTCACATGACTATTGATTTGAATAAGTTCAGGATTTCGAAGGATATAATCTTTTATTTGATGAAAAAATAAAGGTTTAGATTTTACATTCAGACTTTTATAAAGTTCATTGAACATATCTAAATCTGGTTGTTCATCTAATGTTAACCTCCAAGTAGGGTAACAAAATGGCGGAGGGAGTTTTACTATATTGACCCGGAATAAATGTGGATTATTAATAAAATAAAACGGAAGGTATTCTGCATAGGTTAAAGTTTTTGGGGTTTGTAGCAAACGTTCAATTGCTTCTAATGTGAAAATATCGCCTGCTGTTCCGACAGGTAACGTACTTAGCTGTGCTTGTGTATAATCTGCTCCACTTTTCAAATGTTGCTCTAGTAAATAATTATTGATTTCTGGTGATACAACTGGGCAATCTCCTGTAATCCGCATAACAATGTTTGCTTTTTCTTGTTTTGCAGCTTGGAGTATGCGATCTGCGGTATTTTCTGGATCACCTCTGAAAATTTTAACCTTCCCACCTAGATCAAATTTTTCTAAAGGATCATCTTGTGCTACATCTGAAGTAGCAAGTATGACTTGGTGTCCCCCAGGAATAGCTAATGCATTTATAAGACAGCGTTCAATAGAAGGGATTCCATGTATTGGCAATATTGCTTTTAACGGCAACCTAGTAGATTTTAATCTACAAAGTACAATAATTACTACTTTAGGAGGTTCAATAACCTCTTTCGTTAATGGAGTTCCTGCTTGCAAATTATATAAAGCTACTTGAGGTAATAATTCCTCGAACTGAAGCTGGTTCATTGCATTTTCAACGATACCTAGTTCCATATCAACTTTATTAACTGTAATGATTTCTCCTTTTTTTATATCAACTTTTGTTACTGCTCTTAACAACTTTTTGTTTCGCAATTCTAATAACACCCCTTTCATTTAATGTTTAGCAACTCTATAAAACGAAAGAACTTTTCTTACTGCTTTTATTACATCCCCTACATCACCTTTTGTCATTTTAGGAAATAGAGGAAGTGTAATAATTTCCTCATATAAATTTTCGGCTTGTGGACAAAGGCCTTTTCTATAACCCAAATTTTGATAAAACGGTTGTAAATGTACTGGTATATAGTGCACATTCACACCAATATTTTCTTTTTGTAATGCCTCATAAATTTCTTTTCGATTACCCTTTAATAATTTAGTATTTAACCGAATGATATAAAGGTGCCAACTTGAGTGGGTTTGGGGCAATTGCTTTGGTATGATGATTTCAGGTAAACTATTAAATTCTTTATTATAAATGTCTACATATTTCTTTCTAATCTTAATAAAAGAATCTAATTTACTTAACTGTGATAAGCCAAGAGCAGCCTGTATATCAGTCATCCTGTAGTTGTAACCCAAAAATTGCATTTCATAATACCAAGGCCCATGATTATCAAGAAGTTTTTGAGGATTCCTTTCAATTCCATGTGTACGAAATTGAACAAGCTTTTCATAAAGCAAAGTATTATTTGTAGTAATTACTCCACCCTCTCCTGTTGTAATATGTTTCACAGGATGAAAGCTAAACATTGTCATATCACCAATTGAACCAATCTTTTGGTTTTTATAAGTGGCTCCTAATGCATGTGCTGCATCTTCAATGATAATCAAGTTATTCTCATTTGCTATTTTTTTTATTTTATCTAATTCTACAGGCTGCCCAGTAAAGTGTACGGGAATAATAGCCTTTGTTTTGTTTGTAATCTTTTCCTCTATAGACTTAGTACTGATATTGTATGTTTCATAATCTATATCAGCGAAAACTGGCTTTCCACCCTGGTATAAAATACAATTTGCACTTGCTACAAATGTCATTGAGGTTGTAATTACTTCGTCTCCCTCTTTGATTCCAGCTGCATAGCAGGCAGCATGCAAAGCAGCTGTACCACTTGAAAAAGAAACAGCGTAATTTGCCCCAACGTATTTTGCTATAGCCTCCTCAAACTGTTGAATCGTTGGTCCTGTCGTTAAAAAGTCTCCTTTTAATATATCTATAACTGCCTGAATATCATGGTCATCAATTTGTTGTTGACCATAAGGCAAATATGTTCCTCTAACAGGATTTCCCCCATGTATACCGAGAATTTCCCTGGCCATTATTCTTTCTCCTTAGGGTTAATTTTTAAAGATTTAATCCACTCTTCTGTTTTAATAACTCCATCTTCTAAAGAAACTTTCGGTTCCCAATTTAATAATGTTTTTGCTTTTTCATAGTTACATAATAATTTTTGAATTTCACTTTGTGGATGGATATGAGTTACATGTTGAATACTTACTTTATTTCCCGAAATCAATTCTGCTAATTTATTAATTGATATATCTTGTCCTGTTCCTGCGTTGATAATATGACCATTTGCTTTAGAAGAATAGCCTGCTTTCACAACGAAATCTGCACAATCTTCAACGTATAAAAGGTCTCTTGTTTGTTCCCCATCTCCATAAATATTTACTGGTATTTTATCTAATTTATTATTTATAAAAATGGCAACGACCCCACCTTCACCTCCAGTTTTCTGGAATGGTCCGTACGTATTAAATGGACGAATTACCACAACTGGAAGCTTATAAGCATAATAGTAAGATAGAACCATATTTTCAGCAGCTATTTTTGATCCAGCATATGGAGAAGCTGGTTTAATGGGGTCTAATTCTGATATTCCTTGTGTATTAGTAGCTTTATCATATACCATACAAGTACTCATAAAGACCATTTTGACATTATGCTTATGACATTGTTCTAACAAATTAAAAGTACCTATTGTATCATTTTCAAAAGTCGTTCTAGCATCATCTATACTATCTTGAACATTAATACTTGCTGCTAAATGATAACAAAGGTCAAATGAATGATCTTTAAATAATTGGTCCACCAATTTTTTATCTTTAATATCTCCTTGTATACATTGCTTCAAGTTTAAATCATGAACGAACTCGATAATATTTGCTGTAGTTGAATTCGCTAAATTGTCTAATATCCATACTTCATGCTTATCTTGCAATAATCGATTTACAACCCACCTACCAATAAATCCTGCACCACCAGTTACTAATATTTTCATAGTTTCTCCCCTCCTGTTAGTAATTGCTGGTTTATAATCAAATTTCTAAGTTCTTCTTTTGAAATCGCATCTTGATGATCTGAGCGATAAAATCCTGGCTTCGCTCTATTGGCATTTTCATATTGAGCACCTTTTTTTAGTGGACTTGGTAGGATAAACATATCCGGTAATTCAAAAGCCTGTAAAGATTCATCATGTGTCATAAGTTCTTCATACATTTTTTCACCAGGTTTTAATCCAATTTCTTCAATCTTAATACTGTCTTTGGACAAACTATACAACTTTGTAACTTCCTCTATCATCACTTCACTTAAATCTTTTAATGAAATAACTGGCATTTTCAATATGAAAGTTTCACCGCCCTTTGCTATTTTCATTGCTTCAATGGTTAACATCGTTGCTTGTTTCAGTGTCATCATAAATCTGCTCATACTAAGATCAGTTACAGTTATTTTGTGATTTTCTTTAATTTGATTTTCAAATAAGGGAATTACAGAACCTCTCGATCCCATAACATTTCCGAAACGTACACTTGCAAATATTGTTTCACTAGATCCTTTTGAATATTCCGCTGATGTTATCAATCTTTCAGCTGTTAGTTTTGTTGCACCGTAATTATTTGTTGGTGAAATTGCTTTATCAGAGCTTGTGAAAATCACCTTTTTTACTTTCTGGGCAATTGCTGCTTTTATTACATTTTGTGTTCCAAAAATGTTGGTCAATACCGCTTCAAACGGATTATATTCACAAAATGAAACATGCTTCATCGCCGCAACATGGAACACATAATCAATATTTTCCATTGCGCTATATAGGCGATCATAATTTCGAATATCCCCAATTAAATAGCGAATATTTTGATTTTCACCCCTAAATTCTTCTTGTAATAAAAATTGATTATATTCACTTCTACTAAAAATTCTTATAACTTTTGGCTTTCCCTCTAAAACATTAGAAAGAATGCTTTTTCCAATTGTTCCTGTTCCACCAATAATTAAAACGTTTTTATTTTTAAAAAACATAGATATGAATACCTCCTCTTTTTAAAATAATGTTTATCCTTGTGCGCTTTGAATTAAGCCTTGCAACTTTTTGGTGCTTACTTCTTGTGGATAATTTTCACTAATAAATTGTTGTCTTAATTCTTTTGCTAGACTTGACTGCAAAGAATCGTTTAGGACCTTTTCAATCGTGCTCACCATATCTTCAATAGAGTGATTTACAAGCCAATCTAATTTATCATAATACTTATAATCTCTATCCTCTAATAACGATTTATAAACAACTACAGGTATATCTAATAACATTGCCTCTAACCCAACTGTTGAATTAGAAATAACCACAAGATTCGCATGTAAAACAACATCATACATGTTCACTTCATTTGTTATATATTTAACATTAGGATATACGTTACTTAACCGAACATATTCTCCCACTAGGTTACGCCCTTTTTCCCAAGGATGAGGCTTTATAATAACTGTGATATTTTTGCATTTAACTAATTCTTCTGTCAATTCGATATAAAATGAAGTTTTAAATGGCTGGGTTGCAATAAAAACTACTTTTGTAGAGGGGTCTATTTTTAATTGTTTAAAAAGATTCTTTTTATCCATATATACCCTATCGAAGATATCATCATATCTGGGATGCCCTATAACCTCAATTTGAGATTCACTGACCCCTTTTTGAAGGTACCAATCTCGTTCATATCTTCCGTATACAACCTGTTTTGTAGCGAAAACTGGAAAGTATGCTTCTTCACCCATTATCGCACCATGCTGAAGACAATAACTCGGTATCCCTTCACTTTTAGATAGAAAAGTAAGAGCTCTGCTTGCTATATCCTCCGTTGTGCCAACAATCACACCAGAAATAACTTGTTCTTTAAATATGAAATATGCCATATTAAGTTTCTCAATCATAATAGGGAGGTCGCTGAGTAATTTTTTTTGAAAAAACATGTTTGAAAATAGTGGATGTTTATTAAACTTTGAATAGATTTTTTTAGCCTTTTCGATGAAAACATGTGCAGTATTAGGGGCTTTATTTATATAATCTGGTGCACAAATTGTAGGAAGACCATAAAGTTCTGTCTTTTTTGATCTAGTTAATATCTTTGTATGATTTGGATTAAAGTGAGTAAAATTACTTACTGAAAAACGGAGATAATCTGAATTCAGGAGAATCACTCCATTTTGATTTATTCTTTTTATCTTTGATTGAAATGAAGACATTCTTTTTTCAAACTCTAACTGCAACTGTGTTTCCTCTATAGGTTCAATTGACAGTTGTTTATAAAAATCTTTTTCTTTCATTTTATTTTTTACATCTTCGTCCAAATATTGATAGAAATTACTCAGTAATGGTAAAGGAACATTATAATGCTTTAATTCAGAAAAAACATTTATATATTCTAGATTTAATAACCAGTAATTTTTCAAATAGATGTCACTCAATATTTCACCCTCTTTTTTTTCTTAAGTCTTCTCTTAATTCTTTACATGTTCTTTGTGATGGTAATAATTGTACAAATTCATTTTTTTCTTCCGCAAATAACTGCGCATGTATTGAATGTGAAGTTATATAATTGATATCTAAAATTTCATCTAAAGGATAAAAATCCCAATAATGATTTAATCTCCAAAAAAAGCGTGCATCTCCTATACGATAAAACTGAGGATCTTCATCCCAGTAAGTACTCCACCTTTTTTCAAGAATCGGCAAAACAGATGCTCTATGCATTATAGAACAATGATCAATTGCGCATGGCGCATTATTAGTGACTTTTTTTGCAGGCCTTTCAACAGTTTTGATAGGTAAATCTGATTCATCTAGATGGATCGTTTTTGATGCAGAATATACAATTTGAACATCTTTATTCTCATCAAGATAACTAGACATCATTTTAAGTCGCTCTTTTTCGTATTGATTATCATCTGTAATATAAGTAATATACTCCCCTTTTGCATGTTTAAGTGCCTCGTTAATTAAAGCAGCATATCTGACTTTTTTTGTTCGTTCAGAAATATGGGCTACATTACTTTTATAAAAGTGTACATTTTTCTTGTTTATGAATGGTTGAATCACTTTCTGAGTCAGTTCGTTAGAATCATCATCCATAATAAAAAGTTCAAAATCTTGGAAAGTTTGGTTTAATACACTTAATATCGATTTTTCTACAAATGTGGGCTTATTATAACTCGTCATAATAACTGTAATTTTAGGCAAATATTACTCTCCTCCTTATCATTAAATAAAAAATAGTTACGTTATTATATAAAGAGAAAGGACGAACCGTTCCGATAATTTTAAAAAAGATTTATATATGTAATAAAATGATAAAGTAGCTATTTTATTTGCCCATGCATCTTTTTTATAATCCGCTATAGTCTATACCATATCTATGAACAAGTAATAAACTATTTAAGTACAAAAAAGAAAATATCAATAGTTAGAAACAACTAACTCCAAAGATTCAATTAATATTCACCTGAAAATATTAAGCTATCCAAAATTCTCACAAGAGGTGACAACTTTGAAACCCCTAATTTCAATTATCCTCACTAGCTATAATAAACCTTCTTTAATTAATCAAGTTATTGAAAGTGTTCAGATGCAAACTTTTAAAGAATGGGAACTTTTTATTATGGATGATAACTCTTATCCAGATACTATAAATATCATAAAAAAGTATTTAGATGACCCTCGAATTTATTATAAGAATAGTTTTATACAAGGTAATGAAAGATATAAAACCACAAGATATGCAACGCTCATTAATGAGGCGCTTCCATTAACATGCGGAGATTATATTTGCTATTTAACCGATGATACTATGTACGTTCCAAATAGATTAGCTGAAATGTTATCTTTCTTACAAAAAAATCCTGAAATAGATGTGGTGTATTCTTCTCAGCACGTAAAATGTGTTGATTATAATCTACAACCTACTCATGAATATGTAAGAAAAGCCTTGGGAATTTTATATACAGCTGCAAATGTTGTGGATCACTGTTCAGTTATGCATACAAGAAGAATTTTATTAATGGTTTATCAAAAATACAGTAATTATTGGGAGACCGATCCTCTATATTGGTTTAACGGAGATGCAATGTTTTGGAAACGTCTAAATACATTCCAACCTTTCTATCCTATTAACAAAGTGCTCGATATTACTTTCAAAACACCTTTTTCCTTCCAAAATCTATATGCCAACCTCCCATCTAAAGATTTAAATGGTATATTGCTTAGAAATTCACAAGGTGACGTATTTTTAGTTGATGATTATAAACGTAGGCCCATATCAAAAGAAATGCTTTCTTACTTCAAATATAATCAAAATCAAATTGTCCCAATACCTGAACCATTTATTTACAAATACACAGAAGGACCACCTATATCTCTTACAGAACCCATTCCAAATTTACGTGTTGTAAAAAATGAAAAAGGAGAATTATTTTATATAGAAAATAATCAAAAACGTCCATTTATTAACACTACAGCATTTCGCAAGTTTAAATTTTCAGCTCAAGAAATTATTAAAGTTTCGCAACGTAGTTTAGATGAATTTTCAGATGGACCACCTATTTACCCGAAATTATCTAATTACACGATTCTACCTGAAGGGAAAGTATTTATCTATCATCACAATTATTTCATTATGACAGATCGCATGCTTCACCCAATAGATAAAGACATGTTACAAAAACTGTATCTATTAAAGAACTGTATACCGATTTCAAAAACTAGCTTATCCTACTTTAAAATTGGTCCTCCTATTTCATCATATCCATCTCACTTAGCTGAAGAGTACCAAGAAGACTGACAAACGAGATTGTGCCAAGAAGGACTATCCCCATGCCCATCAACTTAAGAAAAGTAAGCACCCCAAAACAAAAAAATGAGCTGTTTTCTCAAAATATCTACCTGTAGAGAAAGAAAGTTTTCATTTAGGGGGTACTTCAAAACCTTAGCTTGCTAGTAGGGGTCACCATCTATCAATATTAGTAATGCAGATAACATCATCCTATCGAATAATAAGAAATATATATAATGCCATACTTCATCATTATTGCATGCTTGTTTCTTTCATCTTTCACAACAAATTCTATATGATAATAGGTGCACTTCTTCTCTTCATGAAGTTTTGATGTACCATTATGACTCTCTCAATTCTGTCAAAACAGTCACTTCTTTTTTTTATTTTTTCTTTCTCAAATAGTTCTGATTTTCCCATTGATTCTTTTAGGTTCTGGTGCAAAAATAAAGTAAAAGAGAATAAAGCATATATATTCCTAACGTAATCGTATCTTATGCTACAAGTCCAAACAATTGATGGACGAATTCTTTCTGATTTTGGATAGACTGGTTCCGTAAATTAATCTGTTCTTTTTTAATCATATGCATGGTTTATACTCCAGAAAGAATGGATATAGCTGTGTCAAAAGATTTGAGCCCTAGCATAGAACGGATACGCTTCTTTATAAAGCGATGATCTTGTTCTACTATATTATTCAAGTACTTTTGTTGTCTAAGTTGCATACCATCAGGTATGCTTTTTTCTTTTTTCAACAGTTCAATTTCTATTGGATAAGCCGGATTCTTATCGACTGTTATCACACGTGGCTTTGATACATGAAAAGACCGCACAGCTTTCTTGAAAAAGCGCTTTGCAGCCTTTCGGTCTCTTGTTTTGCTTAGACAAAAATCGATTGTGTTTCCTTTCGAATCAACAGCACGGTACAGGTACATCCATTGCCCTTTAACTTATATATATGTTTCATCAACTCTCCAAGAGTCATTGGTTTGCTTAAGGTGACGACGAATTCGTTTGTCTAATTCCGGGCCATACTGATGAACCCAACGCATAATCGTGGTATGAGAAATAGATAAGCCCCGTTCCTTCATCATTTCCACCAAATCACGAAAACTGAGGTTATACCGTAGGTACCATCTTACCGTTAACAAAATTATATCAGGCTGATAATGCTTCCATTTGAACAAATTTTCCTTTTTCATACTGATCACACACCTTTTCTAGAGTAGTAATATCAGTATGTCCAAGTTTTATAGATTTTTTGCACCAGAACCAGCCAACCCGTTCCTAATCCAAGTGAAAATACTGGAATCCCTATAGGAAGTAGTGCTTTGAAAAACTCCCACTTGTAGTACCAAATAATCTCTAAAACATCCTTAAAACTTGTTGGACCCCACATTCCCCTCACCCCTTATCATCCCCTTAACAACAAACAAGACGGCAGCGCCTACGATAATTGCTATTGGTTTAATCACTACTTCACCAACAATCCTAATTCACGTAGGATTCCTGAGAACTAATAACCATACGCAAAACCTACAATACAAATTCCTGGATTGTATCTATGTTCTAAATCTTCATTGTACGTTTTCTTATAATAAGCTAGTTTAGAATCAATGTTATGTTTGTCGTTAATAATTACTTCATCGCTAGGAAATCCATCCATTTCAATCTGAACAGCTACATACTCTGCTTCTTCATTTACAGCTTCATTAAAACACTTTTCTAATTCCTCTAATGTTACACCCACCATTAACCTTCTATTTAAATGTACATTTTGCTCAATAAAAAAGAGCACCCACGTCAGTAGATGCTAAAATATGTGAATGAACTTCTCGATGAGCATTGAATAGGATATAAGCGGTTAACTTGTCCTACACTATACTATATGATTTCTTTATCAAAATAGTTCATCAAAAAGGCACCTTATCCAGGTGCCCTTTCGTGAACATAGAGGTAACACTAAAACGCAGCAATAAACTTGATGATATCGTGGGTCAATATCATTCTATGCTCGATATTCCCTAATATGCTTAATGGTTAATGTGTAATTTCTATATAACAAAGAAAAAAGCACCCGTTTTGGATGCTTTTTTTGTATTTAATCCTTCTTCTCTTTTACCACTAAAGAGAATACATTGTCCAAATTAACCATACGATCTCCAAATCTGAAGAATCTAGCTTCTCTTGCTTGTATAGAATTTTCTATAGCAGCAACTGTTACTGTCTTTTTATACTCAATTTCAAATTCGTGTTGTTTACCATCGACTGCTTCTATGCTTATTATAAATTTTTTCATTTACTTATTCCCCACCTCTCCCAATCTATCTATTCGACAGAAAAGAAGAATATCCTACAAAACAAAAAGCCCTCACCGAAGTGACAGCTCCTGAAGGGGAAGAGAGAGAACAAATGGCAATAAGTATCTCTTCAAGCCTCTGCTATTCTAGATACTCTCAGTCTTCTCGTTTATACTCCGTAGAGTCGGCTACTTAATGTCATTTTCGCCAATGTCGAATTATAAAAGATTTATATCCAGACGCATATGTTTCTTCCTACGCCTTGTTTGAACCAACACATAAAACTGAGGGGAATGTTCAGCTGTATTGGCTCAAACAAAGAGCGGAAGCTCTCTGCTCGGTTAATCGTTTAAGAAGAACAGCCTGACTTATATCGGTAATTGTCGGTAGCAATTACTAATATAATTTAGACTTTCCTTCTTTTATGACATGCAGTTCATTCAATCAAACCATCATATCCAATTGGTGCCGATCTAGTTTTAACATAGAAATCAAGAAATCCACATGACAGGCGTGGTTTTACTACCTATGAGCCTACAAACGAAAGGTGGAACGCTTATACACTCAATAAGAAGTAAAATATAAATAATTTCGGGAAGCTCTTATCCCCTCTAGCCTCCGCGTCACCGAGTAACGTTATTATAATGGGAACGCTATCCCCAAAACGTATTCTCTTTTCAAAGAACTGTTTATAGGAATAGCTTATAATTTCTGGCATTTTATTTAGTCCCCAAAAAAGTTCGCCTTTTGTTCGCGTTTTTTAGATACTCCCTAATGCTGTAGCAATCAGTTTCACTGCACTTTGCTTCTTCTCATAGAAGTAAGTCTTCTTGAGTAGTAGGTCATGATAAACATCTGAATCTTTTACTCTTTCATTCGTTAAGAACTTCATTGTAATAATGTCTCTTTCTTCCTTATCTAAGATATGCTCCAAAGTCTTCTCCATCTGTTTTACCTTTAATTCGCTTATTCTTCTTGAATTTCGTATCTCTGGAAACAAACTGATTCCTTCTTGCTCCACGTCATTGCTGAATCGCATCTTGAGTGCTCTGTATTCCTTTAATACGCTTACTACTTCCTTCTGTACTTTCTTATCATCGATATCCGGTAACAAAATCAATTGTCTCTCCAAGTCGGAATCCCCCTATTTCAAATTTTGGTTTTTACATTCACATCAGATACGTGAAATTTTACTATCTAACTACTGAATAAGAGAACATCGCGCATTAACATAGCCCCACCACACTATTGCAAGTTGTTCCGCTATCCATTAAGCCTTTAGCAATTTACGTTTCTTGTTGTTCATCTTTTCTTTTGCTGCTTCAATGTTATTCGCTATCCTTGTATGGTCATAATCAATTTGGATCATGCCCTCTAACATCGCTGGAATTATTCCTTGTTCATCGATGTATTGCAAGTAATCAACTGGCGCTCGTTCTGTCTGATCCACTAAGTATCCATAAATATCAAAGTCTGCTCTCGGTATAGACTTCTTACCTTTTGGTTGCTGTGACATTCTTATATAACATCGAATCGCTGATAGTGGTACCACGAATACTGACTTGTCCTTGCTAAATTCAATAAGGAAGAAACAAACCGCTCCCATCTTCTCTGCTTTCTCCAGGTAATCCAACTGATGCTGCACAATGTTCTTTAAATCAAATCGTGTAGCATTCTCTGTGGACTTCGCTTCAAACGCAATAGCTCGTCCCTTATAAACGCCATCATAGTCCACTGTACTTTTAGCTTCATAGAATCCATTTAATACACGGCCACCTTTACTTTTTAACACCTTCACAGGAGTTGGACGCTTGTTTATAAGCGCCACTCCCCCTCTTTGATACATTTCATTCGCTAGATTAATAAGCATTTCATATGCCATTCCACGGTTTCCTAGTCCCATTGTTATTCCTCGCTTTCTATTCAAAGGATTATTTTATTAAGTTTCTACAAAATGGTAATTATTATATAATTAAACTATTAAAATCTTAGGTGGTGATGCAAATGACTGAAACAATCCGAATTGCTCTTTTCACTCTTGTAGGAATAAGTGCCATATTTTCTGTAATTAAAGAATTTCAAAAACCAGAAAAAAGAAAGTTTTGGATTACATTCGAAACTTTAATTCTAATCGGGGCAGCCTGGATGTTAATAGGGCTTCTCATGTAACCTACATAATTAGTAAATCCCCTGAATAAAACTCAATATTCCGTCAATACTGTAGATGACATTAGATTTTTCTCCTTGTTCCCCCTTGGAGATGAGCAGTTAGTTTTTGCTAACTGCTCTTTTATTTATGACAAAGATATGATTCTTTAGAATGATTCTTCTTTATTTCTCAATATAAGGAGCCTTGGATTTTCGTTAACAATCCTGTAATATATGAACAAAGAGTAAGGTAAGAGTTACTCTTTGCCATTTTAGGAAAGGTTCTGTTGGAGACAACAGGACCTTTTTTCGTAAAAGGATTATTTTGTTATGTTTTCTAACAAACTTCATTTCAAAATTTTCAGATCCAGATGAACCTCTAGACGCATACACCATATAATAATTTAAATACTTCTTAATAAAGCAGGTGAAAACTATGCCATCTGTTGTTGGAAATCTGGTTGTACAAAATAGTAACGGTTCTTTCAACTTAGGCGATTTTTACAACGTTTCTCCAAAGGAAAATACGAAGGCTTATAATGGTTCAGGATCATCCAATGTTGCTTTTGTTGCCAATACCTTTAGCGGTGTTAGTGCAACAAACACATACGATTCTGATGTTGCAGACCAAAACCAAGTTGGGACAGTCTAGAATTGTTCATTTTCCTCTTCCTCCCCTGAATAAAACTCAATATTCCGTCAATAATATAGATAGGCGATAGCCAGAACTCATTTAATGAAGTCCCTAACCTTTCTCCTTTCCCCCTTGGAGAACCAGCCGAGCAGTTAGCTTTTGCTAGCTGCTTTTTTACAAATACTAATTAATTTATCCAAGCACATTTTGAAAAATCCCGTATGATTTGGTGTATCCTTTCTTTTAAGTGAATGAACTCGTAACGAGAGCACTTTATTAAGTGCTCTTTTCGTGTTTCAAATACATACAAAATGAATTTTTTGTTTAAAACCATCCTTATTTTTAGCTATAGTCTTACTAACACTTTTGTGTTAAAATCCTCTAGAATATTGATCTTTATATTATTTTTTGGAGGATTTATGAATAATCAAAACAACAATGGAACAAACAACATCAGTAGACTATTGGCAATTTTTCTAATAGTATCACCACTATTAATACCTATTGTGCTCCCTACAGCTATAATTGTAGGAATAAACAATGGATGCCTGATGACGTTGAATATCCAAGTATAATATCACTATTGACATTATGTATTGGATTTTTCATAGTAGGAATCATCTTCTCTTTAGTATTACGAGTATTCAAATTATCTGAGGAAAAGCTAAAAGAATTAGGTTTCTTAGGGTTTACAATTTCAATTGTTAGTACCTTCCTGACGATGTATGTCGGATATTTTTGGCTAGCTAATCTTAATTTTACAACTGTGAAATTAACACCTCATGCTGTATTGATTTTTGCTATTTTATCTACGGTTCTTCTAGAGGCTATCTTTAAATTAATCGATAAATTTGATACCTCCGATGAAAGAGAATCAATAAATTAAAATTCAGCACTCCTTATCCAAGAGCACATACTCAAATGTGCTCTCTTTTATTTACTTATTAAAATAGCGTTTTCATTCAATTCCCTTCCTTTACTCCTCACGCTTTGCCAAAATATAATCTCATTTATCTTTCAACTTATTATGGTAAGTGTCCACACTGCTTTGTTGGACAAGCATAAAATATATTAAATCTAATTAGAAAGTAGGTACAATTATAAAAAACCTTTGCACGCTTACGATCAAGCTCACTTCATTTAACGGGACAACACTGTCTGGTGTCACTAAAGAAGGCATCGGACTGTCAGCAAATGTAACAGCCTGGACGATCTATCATTCTGCGAATCTCAGTCAATATTCCCCCACCGATCCAATCCGTCCCCTAGTTGTGAGCTATAACGCAGCCGTCATATCAGGTAGAAGAGCCGCTATCTTGAATGCCGTGATTGTACTCGCGAACGCTGGGGCAAGCGCGCAGATCCGACTGGGACCCTGCGACAATACTCTAGTGGCATTCTTTCGTCCTGTTCCTTCAATAATATAAATCAAATATCCGTCACAGGTGGATACCTTCATAACTGCCGACCGTGACGGGTACGGAGCTGTTAAAGTAAATATTCCTCTAATTTATGATTAGTAACTTAGCCTTAGATTTATCGTTATGCCCAGCTCTGCAGAAGTTACGTATACATATCAAGATACAGTTAATATTTCAAATGTTGGCTGGTTCTGGTGCAAAGATTGCATCTATTTGAAAGAGGCATATAGATTCCTAATGGAATCTATTCTTATGTAGCCATTCCGAATAATTGATGAATAAACTTCATTTCATTTTGGACAGACTTGTCCCGTAAAATAAGTTGGCCTTTTTTAATGATATGCATCGCTTCTATTCCTGAAAGAATAGATTTAGCTGTACGAAAAGATTTCAATCCCAACATTGAACGAACTCTCTTTTTAATAAAACGATGATCTTGCTCTACAATGTTATTAAGGTATTTTATATGCCTTATTTGGATGCCTGCCTACAGGCATCTTTTTCTCTTTCTTTAACTCTTCAATCGCTATAGGATAGGCCGGATTTTTGTCTACTGTAATCACACGGGGCTTTGGAACATGAAAAAACTGCAAAGCTTTCTTGAAAAAAAGCTTTGCAGCCCTATGATCTCTTGTTTTGCTTAAATGAAAATCAATCGTATTTTCTTTTGAATCAACAGCACGATATAGGTACATCCATCGACCTTTGACTTTCACATACGTCTCATCGACTCGCCAAGAATCATTGGTTGATTTAAGATGACTTCGTACGCGCTTATCTAATTCGGGACCATATTGATGAACCCATCGCATGATAGTTGTATGAGCAAGAGATAGCCCACGTTCTTCCATCATTTCGACTAAATCACGAAAACTGAGGTTGTACCGTAGGTACCATCTCACGGTTAATAAAGTAATATCCGGTTGATAATGTTTCCACTTGAATAGATTTTGCTTTTCCATACCAATCGCATCCTTTTTTAGGGTGCTAGTATCAGTATGTCCAAGTTGGATAGGCCATTTTCATATACTTCAAAGTTTTTGCACCAGAACCAAAAATCGTATCATCAAAAAATTGAAGAAAATGTTAATGAGACTTTATCGTGCTTAGCATGGTGAAAAACGAACTATAGTATTGGCTCGTTTTTTATTATGCACTTTTACATACAGGGTTATTTTTTCTTGTAAATAGGTAATAGTAGTATATAATAAAAATAACGTTTTACCAATAAAAGGTAAATAAGAAGGTAGGATAAGTAAATAACCAAAACGTATTAACAGATTTATTCTATGTAAATCATGATACATATATGGAATCAAAACTATGGAATTTTATGTAGAGATTAGATTACTACACGATAAAAGATTAATAGCGAATACACTCGAGGAAAAACAGCGTTCGATTAGATTAGTGTTATAAAACTACTTAATGTGATATCTATCGAACGAATTGAGAATATACTTAGGGGGAATTTCAAGTGAAAGCATTTGGTAAAGTATTATTAACAGGAGCTTTAGCTTTGGGCGGTTTCACGGTTATGAACATTGATACACCTAAAGCACATGCTGACGGAGCAAGCGAGTTCTGTCGTTATATCTGTGGTCCTAGCGAAACAGTGAATGGTGTTACAGTTCAAGTACACGCTACGGAATACCGATTTGGGCAAAACGTAATTGCAAGAATTACAAATGACCGAGCTGAAGATATTCATTACAATGTCAGCATCGAGAAGAAATACGGCGATAACTGGGGAGAATATGATACTTTCTTCCATTGGCAAAATCAATGGGTTCCAGCTGGAGCAAATGATGAAATTTCTACTTTCACAGGATATGGCGAAGACATTGGAGACAATGGAACATACCGTTACAAAGTTGAAATTGTAAGTGCTGATGGTTCTGTAGATACAATTTACACAGTTGGAATGACAGTTACAGGAAGAGGAGAATAATCATGAAAAAATAAGCTTTTCGGAGCTTATTTTTTATATATAAAATTGAATATTAATATTCAGAAATAGATAGGTAGGGAGCGAAACAGTCCCAACCTATTTTATAAATTCCACGTATTCACCTAATGGTGCATATGTGTTTATGATCCTACTTCTTCTTTTTCTATCTTTTGCAACATAAGGTTTTTTAAATTATCAACGCTTTCTAAATTGACAACACATTCTTTTATATTACCAAGATGTAATTCTAACGAATCACCTTCTACAAGATGTAAAGTTATAATTCGATACTCTCTTTATGATTTAAAATAATTTCCCTTGTAAAAAAACGCTTTTGTAATATTGTTTTCATATTCTTCTTCTGTTAACGGATAACCTTTGTATCTATCGAAATAATTAACGAAACCACGTTTGGCACCTATATCAGCGGTTTCAAAAGCATCTTTTACTTTATAATTAAGATAATTATATCAATTGAATCTCTCATAATCTATTTTGATATACAAGAAAACCCGAATCATCATATCCAAAAAGTAACATCCATTTCTATGCAAAAAAGACGACATAAAAGTCGCCTATTTTAATTTCTATATTAGGTAGAACCAATCAAACTCTTTTTGTTAGAATGTTTTTGAACTCTTTCTCCTTTTCATCCATCATATTCGGATTCGGAAACGCTTTTGCAATGACAAGTAATTCATTTGCTATTTCATATGTTAATGTATCTAGCTGTTTCATTTCTTCTTTATTTTTATTACGCAATGGCTGATAAACTTCCTTATATTGAAGTGTGTAATTTTGAATTCGTTTAGATGTTTCTATCAAATTTTCTTGTTTCGTTTGGACCATCAGTTCCTGAATTTTATCACTGTACCTCACCATTTCGTCAAAAGAACGTGTAAAAGACTTCTTTTTTTGATAAAGTTCTTCATAGCTAAAAGGATATCCTCGCAACTTGAAATTATACAAAGACAACACAAACCATTCCATCTTTTGATTTAACTCATAGTAAAACGTTTCACTCGCTTCTTCCTCTTTTGAGTTGATATGCTCAAATCGTTCATCGTTTTTCTTCATGACTGTATCAGCTGACTTGAAAGAAAACGAGTAGAAGTCTGTTTTGTCTTTGACCAGTACTGATCCATGATCAAAACTACATGTTAAATCTCCGCAATCAAAACTGGTATTCAAAGTCTGATTATCAATTTCTTTCTTCCAATCTGTTAACACTTTTACTTTTTCGTTATGTGACAAGTTATGAAAAGCATCGTTTCCATGAATTACAACATCAAGAAATTGCATATTTTCAAGCGTTTCCCTTTTCTCATAGGATAAACCACGGTCAGAGTATGAATGTAGACTAATCTTTTTATCATATCCACGTAATTCCTCCTCAATTTTCGAAACATCCATCTTTGCGCAACCTGTAATTAAAAATAGCACAACGGCTACTATAAATAACTGTACCTTTTTCATAGAACACCCCTGTTTACTTTATAGTTAACATTATTTATATAAGATAATAAAGCACTTATATGTATTCTGCTTCTAGCGTTCATATTCCCCTATCCAGATGTTTTTTGGCATCGTTTTCTTTTCCAATATTAAGATATACAACTTAACATCTGACTTGTGTTATAGTAAACTGGCAATATTTTTGCACAATAATAAAGTAAACTAATATGCAGGGAAATTAAACGATGACAGAAGAGAAATACACAGCTACGTACCAATTTGGTAAAACAACTGTACACGTTGTATCACCAAGCTTTAAATCCAAGGATGAAATAGAAAAAGTAAACCGAAATATACATGCTGCCGCTTGGAAAATCATTCGAGAAGTACCAGCGGAAGAAAAAATACCGAAAAATCAAAATATAGGAATGGTTTCTTTAACAATACACAGCATACTTTGATTTAAGAAAATACAGATACTCTATTCCAGCATCAGTAATCTTTGTACCGGCTCGCCCTCTTCCTTTTACGACAAATCCTTCACTTTCTAAAATATCCAGGCGGCGACGGATTTGCTGTGGCGATAAAGCAAAGTCTGATTCTTTGCTTTTACTTGAAAGCAGATCTCTGCTTGCCGCCTTTCCTTTTTCGTTACATTGCTTGATTACTTCCAAGATAAAAACATGCTCCTTCATTTCCAGTATACTTCCACATACGGAATATTCGGATTTCACGCTGCCCCCCTCTTGTCCCAGCATGGACGGAAGATCTCCTTTCGTCACGACATTTCCCTCACAAATTGTCAGCATATAATCAATTGTGCTTTTTAATTCTCGTATATTTCCAGGCCATTCATATTGCATGAAATACTCCAGCACATCTTGTTCTATCTTTACCCATTTTCCGCTCTTTGTGATGAAATGTTTAATCAAAATTGGTATATCCGCTCTTCTCTCAATGAGTGGTGGAATGCAGAGATTAAGTACATTCAACCGGTAAAATAAATCGACTTTGAATGAACCGGCCCTTATCTTTCCTTGAAGATCTTTATTTGTTGCGGTAATCACTCGAACATTAACAGGTATAATTCTTACACCACCGATTCTGCGGATTTCTCCCTCCTGCAGAACACGCAGCAGATGTGATTGAACAGTAAGACTTATGTCCCCGATTTCATCCAAAAAGATAGTTCCGTTATCCGCTAATTCAAACAGACCTTTCTTGCCCCCCTTTTGTGCTCCTGTAAATGTCCCTTCTTCGTAACCAAACAATTCACTTTCAAGCAGGCTCTCTGTTAATGCGCTACAATTTACAGCCAGAAACGGTCCGTTTTTTCGCAATGAATGCTCATGAATAGCATGGGCAAACAGTTCTTTTCCTGTCCCTGTTTCACCCTGAATTAAAATCGGATGTTCCGATAAGGCAAGTTTCTTGGCGATACGCTTACGCTCTTTCATTACAATATGTTCGCCGATAATATCCTCAAATCCGTATTTTGTATGAAATCCTTTATTACGCATTTCTCTTTGCGCTGTTTTTTCAATTTCAAAGGCTTGATGTACACTCTTAAAAGTTGCGACAATTGTATTTTCTTGCATCATTTGCAAACGAAAAATTACGACATCTACACCATCTATGTCGAAGAACTTGCTTTCATCCTTTCCATTCATAATGAAATCGGTAATATCCCGACGACTCATCACATGTTCTACATACTCATTAACCACATCTTGCGCCACAATATGAAACAATGCCGTAAGACGTTCATTGAATACCGTAATCCGCCCTTCCTGGTTAACGACTAATATTCCATCATCGACAGTTCCTAACACATTTTGGATGTGCTCACTCATCTGCTTAGCATCCCGCTCTGCATGTAATAACTTACGTTGTAATTCAATGATATTGCTAATATACCTTTCTGAAATCTTCGAGGATATATCCTTGCTCAAACCACAACATTCTACAACTTCCAGAATTGTTGTCATATCAAAAAGACGTACACCTATATCAATTACTTCTTTTATGTAAGAAGGGCACAGATGTGTTTCTCCTGGCGAAACAGCAATTCGAACATCATCATAAAACAATACCCCCTTCCGAAAAGGGATAAATTGAATATGATTTATACCAAGTTGATATAAGGATTCAATAAGATTTATTGTTGCATCATCATTATCATTCACCACTAGAACTGATGAATCTTCAGGTATTCTTAAAAGTTTATCAATGTATTCATGATGAACTGTTCTCTTTCCCACAATTATTTTCTCAGCATTCACGCTATACATACCTTTTGTTTGATCATAAACAGAAGCTGATGAATACAAAATAATTGTATCTTCAAGAGACTGCGGTATTCCCTCATCCGCTGCATGGCTTTTAATATAAACATAGTCTCCAAGCAATTGTTCTAGTTGCTCCTGTAAGGCTTGCGTTGTTTTTGAGCTTCCAGCTATAAGTGTAAGTGAGGATTTTAACATTAAGACACCTGCCTATATTTAAATTGGTTCTATTATATCGCCAAAAAAGGACAATAAAAACCAAAATCTCTACTCTTGCCATAAAAATCTCCTTAAAAATCACACTATCAATATTGGCACACATATTGCATATATAAATTAATGAAGTGTCCGAGGTTATGAAAAGGAGGGAAACAGCAGAATACGAGAAAAGAACATGGTCTATTAGCGGTATTTTTGTAAGCGTTCTATTTCAATCCATTTATTTTAAATACAAAGGAGGAACACATATGAGCCAACTACAAGAACAGGCTGTTTCACTTGGAAAAAAAGAGAAAAAAATTAATGTTTTTGTATTGCTATTCGGCATTCTCGTAATAGCGACTCTATTAACTTATTTTTTACCGACCGGAGAATATGCACGGATTGAAGTGAATAACCGGACTACTGTAGACCCAAATTCTTTTAAATCAATAGAATCTGCTCCGGTCGGATTTTTCGATATGATAAAAGCTGTCCATACAGGAATGGTAGAAGCCGGCAATATTATATTTTTCTTATTGATTATCGGAGGATTTTTTGGTGCCTTAAGAGCAACTGGTACGGTTGATGTGCTTATCGCTACAATGGCTAGGAAGTTGGCGACGCGTGAAAAACTATTGATTCCTGTCGTGACGCTGTTTTTCGCTGTAGGTGGCTCTTTAATGGGGATGGCGGAAGAAACACTAGCTTATCTTCCTCTTATCATTCCACTGGCGTTGGCTCTGGGATTTGATGCAATTACAGGAACTGCTATCGTCATAGTAGGAGCATTGTCAGGGTTTACAACTGCCATCATGAATCCTTTCACAGTAGGGCTTGCACAAGGAATCGCAGAATTACCGATGTTCTCAGGCATAGTGTTTCGCCTTATTTTATTTGTTATCATCTACCTTGTTTCTGTTCTTTATATCTATCGTTACGCAATGAAGGTAAAGAAAAATCCTTCTATTGGCATCTATGGAAAATATACAAAAGAAGAAGCGGAAAAATTACTACAATCAAGTGAGAAGTTAACAGCAAGACATAAGTTCATCTTAGGAGCTTTTGTAATTAATTATATCGTTTTGGCGTTTGGTGTAATCAAATTCGAATGGTACATTACAGAAATTTCATCTTTATTCCTTTTATTGACAATAATGATTGGGATCATCGGAAAACTATCTGCAGATCAGATTGTTAACTCCTTTATCAACGGCTCTGCATCCTTGCTCGGTGGCGCCTTGATTATCGGTGTATCGCGCGCCATTCTTGTTGTATTAAATGAGGGGCATATCGTTGACCCTATGCTGCATCAATTATCTGTATCAATCAAGCATATTCCGGACTATTTAAGCGTTGTTGGCATGTACAATTTCCAAGCTCTTATTCATTTTGTTCTAGCATCTGGCACGGGTCATGCGATGCTGACAATGCCGATTATGGTGCCACTTGCAGACTTATTGGGTATTACACGCCAAACTGCAGTGTTATCGTTTTCTTTTGCTGACGGAATCGGAAATATGATTTTTCCGACCGCTACGACCTTAATGGCAGGCTTGGCGATTGCAGGAATTTCTTGGACAAAGTGGGCAAAGTGGATTCTACCACTTGTATTCATTCACTATCTCATCGGATTAGTAGCGGTTATCATAGCTCACTTCATAGGATATGGTCCATTCTGATATAAAACGAAAAGTATTGACAGGAGGAGAAAAGAATTGATTACCTTAATAAAAAATGGAGAAGTATACGCACCCAACTACCTAGGACGGAAAGACATATTAATTGCAGATGATAAAATCGCATTCATAGATGATAGAATCGCAATTCCTAACAACTTTGCTCCTATTCTAGTCATTGATGCGGCAAATCTTTTGGTTGTTCCGGGATTTATCGATTCACACGTTCATATTATTGGTGGAGGCGGAGAAGGCGGATTCAAAACCCGCACACCTGAGCTGATGCTTACTGATATTACAACTGCAGGTATTACAACACTAGTCGGTTTACTCGGTACTGACGGGACAACACGTAAAATGGAAAGTCTGCTTGCCAAGGCGCGGGCACTTGAAGAAGAGGGAGTTTCTTGTTTCATTCACACAGGCTCCTATCAAGTGCCAGTAAAAACGCTGACGGGAAAAATCGAAGATGATATTATTTTAATTGACAAAATTATCGGTGTTGGAGAGATTGCTATCTCCGACCATAGATCATCAGAACCTACATTTGAGGAAATAGTTAAAGTCGCCACTGCCGCACGCAATGGCGGTATTCTGTCAGGAAAAGCTGGCATAATAGAAGTTCATGTAGGGGACGGAGAAGGCAAACTTTCATTGTTACATGAAATTGCGGATAAAACCAACATTCCGATTCGGCACTTCCATCCAACACATATAAACCGAAACGAAGAATTATTCAGGGCGGGTATTGATTACGCAAAGCGAGGCGGTTACGTAGACTTTACCACAAGTACTACTCCTCAATTTTTGGAGGACGGGGAAGTGAAATGCAGTGAGGCATTACGTATAATGCTTGAAGATGGGGTCCCAGTCGGACACATCACCTTCTCCTCAGATGGACAGGCCAGCCTCCCTTTCTTTGACAACAATGGGGAGTATGCAGGCCTTCAAGTCGGAAAAGTATCTTCGCTATTTCACGAAGTACGAGAATCTGTTTTAGTGGAAGGTATTCCGTTAGAAACGGCACTAGAAGTCATTACCACGAATCCCGCACAATTGCTGAAGCTTTCAAGTAAAGGTTGTATCCAAATCGGAAAGGATGCTGACATCGTATTGTTAGAAAATGGAACGTTGGACATTCACAGCGTCATTGCAAAAGGAAAGTTTATGGTAGACAATAAAGTTCCGATAGTGAAGGGAACTTTTGAATAAGAAAAATAAGAAGCTTCTATTACAAAAATCATTTAAAGACAATAGAAAAATATGACACTTATACAAATGAATAATATATAAACATAAGACCACCGGTTTATTGAACTACCCCCACTTTCACTTCGTTTAGAAGTGGGGGATTCCTAAGTAAAGAGTTCTATTGAACTCTAATTTATTAGGCTATCTCCGCAGTCCTTGCGGTTAGAAGCTTTATCGCTTCATTCTTTAGATTGATACTTGCGTTAATATCCCTATCATGGTGTGTAAGGCAAGAAGGGCAGTCCCATTTACGTAGGTTTAGATTTTTAACGTCTTTGTTTTGATATCCACAACAAGAACATAATTGGCTTGAAGCAAATGTTTTCGATACGACAATGATTTGTTTGCCGTACCATTTCGCTTTATATTCCAACATGGTTCGAAACTGTGACCATGATACCTCACTAATTGCTTTTGCTAACTTATGATTCTTTAACATATTAGATACTTGCAAATCTTCTATACCGATAACATCGTGGTTTTTGATGATTTCAGTTGAGATTTTGTCCAAGTAATCTTTTCTGGCATTTGCCATGTATTCATGAATTCTAGCTACCTTTACTCGTTGTTTATTCCAGCGAGAAGATCCTTTCATTCTTCTAGAAAGAACACGCTGTGCTTTTACCAACTTCTCTTCTAACGATCGAAAAAACTTCGGATTTTTATAGGTTGTTCCATCTGACAAAATGGCGAAATCTTTTAGTCCCACATCCATTCCAATGTAAGAATTTGTTTTCGGAAGTTCTTGCACTTCTGTTTCAACTAACAATGACACAAAGTATCTGCCAGAAGAGTTCCGTCTAACCGTAGCATTTAAAATACGTCCTTTTACTTCACGACTTTTGGCAAATCGAACAAGACCTAGTTTTGGCAATTTTATTTTGTTTCCTACAACGGCAATGTTTTCATTTGTTTGTTTTGTGGTATAAGATTGTATGTTGTTCTTCTTAGATTTGAAACGCGGGGCATTGTTTTGTTTTTTGAAAAGGCGTGTATAAGCATCCGCAAGGTTGCGAACAGACGACTGAATCGCAATACTATCCACTTCTTTTAGCCAAACAAACTCTTTCTTCATGGCAGGAAGTTTGGCAGAGCATGTACCATATGTCAAACCTTTTCCTGTTTTTTTGTATGCATTATCCCATAGAGATAGGAAATGATTGAATACAAAACGAGAACAGCCAATCGTTTTATTGATTAGGGTCGTTTGTGCTTTATTTGGATAGATACGAAATTTATATGCTTTATTGATCATCATTCGTTTCACCCCCATTTCGATATGTATCTATTATACAACAAACGTACATTCGATAGGTAGTGAAGTAACAGTTTATATATGTCGAACAATTAAGATGGCTTCCTGCCATCCCTTATTCGAAGCCAATTCATCCCCCACATACTCACTTCGCGTTCCTTGAGGAAGGAGTCTTCTTGGCTAAAATGATAAAAAGGTGAAAGAAATTAATCTACTAACCTCCTTTCACCTTCTCTCTAACTTTCTAACGATACCCAATTCTGGTTCAAAAATAAGCCCAAAGAATTAAATAATTCTTTGGGCTTATTTTTAAAGAAAGGAAGCTACATTCTTTGGGCTTATTTTTAAAGTTAGGAAGCTACATTCTTTCTTCCTATTAATAATTTCACTGAGCATGACCATCGACATGTATAGCGACAGACACTTTTCCAAATCCACAGGATTTCAAAGCCTACGTCATGACTCACGTATAGTAACAGGCATCGAAACCATTCATTATTGATGACTGTAAAAAATTTGTCTTTTTCAACCATAAATCTTTTATATTTCAATTAACTTTGCAACAGAAGTTTATAAAGCATATCGAATTATTGATTCACAGCTTTGACTACAAGTGCTGCGTATGCTTCTGCACCTACTTTGGTTAAATGCACACCATCAGGTGCAAAGTAGTCTCTCTTTCCAGCACTTGCTGTATACCAATCGACTAGAGTTACATTCGGATATTTAGATACCGTCACTTTCAATCTCTCATTCACGATTGATTCCCACGGACGTGGTACCCTCGTATTAATAAATATCATTTTACATTCATGTCCAATTAATTCCATTAATGATACAAGTTGCTCCGTAGTAAAGGTTCCATTTGTACCTAACCCAATAATGACATAGTTTCCTAAATTCCCTTCATTCTTTAACTGTTCAACTACAGGAATCGCTTTTGACAGCTGGCGACCAATCTGTGCATCAATCCTAATATCAGGAAAAGTATTTTTTAAATATGGTGCAATATCAATCATAACGGAATCGCCTATCGCTGTAATGTTGGGAGAATTTTTAGGTTGCGCAGAATCTACTTCTTTTAATTCTTCTTGATTCTTGGGCGTCTCTTGAATTGGATTTTCCCAAACTGCAACTGGATGTTTCGCCGGTTGTGTTTGTACTACTTTTACCTTATCTGGTTGAGGCTTCTCCTTAGCCTTACTAACGTTTAATAACCCAAATACGGCTATCGACGAAACGAATAATGTACAAATTAAACCTAATTTAACACCTAAAGTGACATTTTGAAGCCTTAGGTTCCTAAACTGAATGTTCCGAAGCGCACCTTGTCGGATTGGTTTTTCGATAAACTTCCATGAAATTTGAGCAATCAATATAATTAGAAGAAATTGAAGGATTGCTCTTATTAGTGAAAAATCCCCAGCATTTACTTTTGGAGTCGTCAATGTAAGAATTGGATAATGCCAGAGGTATATGCCATACGATCTTATCCCTATCCAACGTAAAGGTCTAAATCGTAAAAATTGAGCAATGCGACTAGCCGGATGAGCAAGATTTGCTACTAACAATGCTGTTGCAATTGATAAGAGAACCATTCCTCCATTGTATAGAAATGGATCATATTGATTGGTCTTCCAAAACATAACCAAAATAATAATGAGAGCAATTCCTCCCACTATATCAAGAATGAAACGTGCCTTTGGCATAATTTTATTTGCAAGCCTATTGCTTGGCCAAATTAAGGCAAGTGCCGCTCCAATAAGTAAGGAAAAAGCCCTCGTATCTGTACCATAATATATTCTGCTCGGATCAGCTCCAGGTTCATACAAAATTGCCATTGCTAAAGCTGAAACAACAGCTCCCAGACAAATCAATAAAATCATACGAGATTGTTTTTTTATGTAGTAAAATCCTAAACTAATAATAAACGGCCAGACAACATAGAATTGTTCCTCAACTGCTAACGACCAAAAATGATTCAATGGAGAAAGCTGGTTAAAATTATCAAAGTACGATAATTTATGATAAATATACCACCAGTTACTAACATACAATAACGCCGCTAATGAATCTCCCCGCATTTTTTCAAGTAAAGAGCTATGAAAAATCGTAATCCATGCCAATATTATAACGAGCATAACAAACATTCCTGGAAGCAATCGTCTTGCCCTACTAAGCCAGAATTTTTTCAAATCAATTCTCTTATTTCTCTTCCACTCCATCGCTAGAATATCTGTAATTAAATAACCTGAAAGTACAAAAAATACAGTAACCCCTAAAAATCCTCCAGGCATCCACTTATAATTAATATGATACAAAATAACACCTAGTATAGCTAGGCCCCTTAGACTGTCCAGCCCAACCATATAACGACTATTTTTTTTAAAAGGTTTAGTCATCCTACATTCACCTCTATTTCTTGGAAATTAGGTTAATAATAGTGGTATAAAATGCTATTAATTTCCTAAAATCGTATAAGCTAAACTATTAAATACACCATTCGGGAAGGCTCTTTTATTATAATTACATGCACAGTAATCAATACTTTATCACGTTATCTGTTTCTGTTGTAAAAATTTTTAAAGTAGGTGTTTTTGCTCATCCCCCCGAAAAAGGGACATTTGCTTAATTAAAAAGTACACTTTTTGATACGTTTTTACAGACGTATCAAGGACTGACATTGTGAATATGATCTATAATGAATATATATAAGATTTCCTATAAAGAAACGTTATAAAAAAGGTCTACTCATTACGAGCAGGCTCTCTATTTTCCTCACCCAGCCTACTTTATTTTAAGCTTCGGCTGCTTCTGTAAACGTTGGTGCATAAGTAGAAAATAATAAAAATAATGATACTATAAGTCCTATGATTTTCTTCATACTCGCATCTCCTTATCAATTCATTAAAAAACCTTTTAATTATATATTAAGCTTTGATACTACCGAAATAATAAAAAAAGATATGCATAATTACATATTTCTCTTATTGATAGAATGTATGGTTCTGGTGTGAAAAATGATAAGTAAAAAAGAATCAAGGATTCCTAACGGAATCACCTGTTAAGCAGTTAATCCAAACAGCCGGTTCATAAAAATATTCCGATTTTGGACAGACTGGTCCTGCAAATCAATTTGTTCTTTTTTGAGCATATGCATGGCTTCAACACCACTCAATATAGCGGCTGATGTTTTGTATGATTTAAATCCCAACATAGAGCGTAGACGTTTTTTAATAAAACGATGATCTTGTTCTACTATGTTATTCAAGTACTTTTGTTGTCTAAGTTGCATACCATCAGGTATGCTTTTTTCTTTTTTCAACTGTTCGATAGCAATTGGATAAGCAGGATTCTTATCGACTGTTATAACACGAGGCTTTGAAACATGAAAAGACTGCAAAGCTTTCTTGAAAAAGCGCTTTGCAGCCTTATGATTTCTAGATTTACTCAAATAAAAGTCAATCGTGTTTCCTTCAGAATCAACAGCACGATATAAATACATCCATTGTCCTTTTATTTTTATGTATGTTTCGTCCACTCTCCATGAGTTATTCATTTGTTTGAGATGACGCCGAATTCATGCTACCGGTAAAATGATACGTGTCGTCAAGAACAAGACGCTAAACATCTGAACAAGAACCTGTACGGTATGGTGATAGTACCGTAGCTCCCGAACCTATACGGTCTGTCGTGAGAGTGGTGATGACACACCGCAACCTTGCACGTCAGCGATACCAGAAATGGACTTCTCCTTTGGTAGCAAGAACACCACTGATGTTAGTCAGCTTGCCCCTTTAGGGGTGGGAGTGTCAAATAATTCAAACATCATATAGAACCAAGTTTATTTTACTACTTGAACAGATACTGGTTTCCAGCCCTGATTCTCTACCCAATCAATATCAACCTTATATTTTTTATTACTTTGCTTATCTCGTACATTACCGTAGGCTTTATTTTCACCATTATTTCCAATAAAATCAAAAATCAATTGACCCTCTGGAGCATCAACAGCATAAGAAATTGCTTTTTTCATCTCATTCCAATCTACTGTTCCTTCTTTAAATTTCATTGCAGGTTTTGCTCCTTGCTCTGTACCAATTGGCTTCCAAGAAGGATTAGTTTGAGAACCCTTTTCTTGAGATGCCGTTTTTTCTCCCTCTTTATTTTCATTTTCGCTGGTTTTTACCGATTTTTCTGCTCTTTGTTTCTCTTCTAACAGTGCTGCTTCTCTCTCTTCACGTTTCTTCTCTTCTAACAGTGCTGCTTCTCTCTCCTCACGTTCCTTCTCTTCTAACTGCGCTGCTTCTTTCACTTCACGTTTCTTCTCTTCTAACTGCGCTGCTTCTTTCACTTCACGTTTCTTCTCTTCTATCTTTGTTGCTTTCTTTTCTTGAGCAATTGCTTTCTTTGATGTATCAGAAGGGGAAAACAACTGGTATGTCACTATACCAACTGTCACTAATACCAAAGTAAATGCAATATTAAAAATCACCTTTTTACGACGATTTTGTTGTTTTTCTTGAAACCTGCTTCCTTGTCCCATTTTTTAAACCTCCGAGTTTATTTTCTCTTCTAATCTTTATGCATTATCCTTATAATTCTTAATATTTTCATTAAACAATGGGAATGAATTACAATTCCCATACAAGATTTCATATCATAATAAAATTTGTGTTGTTTCAAGCATCTGACATATGTTATTCAAAAATATTTTAATACATTAAAAATTGATAAGCATCTGTTCGTAAGAAACCTTCAATTTTATTCAAAGGTGATTCCAATTACGTCCACATTAGATCTCCTGTAGAAATCTTTTTAACAATTAAGCCCCTTCTTCCCTTATTTATAATTTTCAAATTAAACTGCCCTCTATGGTACAATAAAGATATGTTGTTTTCTACTGGGGTATGTCGTAAAATCAAAAGGGATTTTATCTCTTTTACCTTTTTTTCAGAGTAACTTTCACCACTAGGAGATTCTATTATTCCTAATGTAATCTTTAATTCGCTTTCATCAAAAATCCAATCTTTATTAAGTTCCCTTATCTTTTGTATAAAGCTTCTTTTGGTTTTTCCTATATAGATCAATGTTTCATTCTTAGCATATACTCTAGAGATTGCAAATATTCCCTTCTTAAAAGCTTCTTCTCTATTATAAAAATCATTTAAACTATACAATCCATACCATTTAATATGTACTGTTTCTATTAACCTCACCTCATTTTTATGACAATATTATAATCTCTGAATGTTCAAATTATTATGGATACATAGCCTTGATTACTTGAATTATAAATAGTGCTTTTCAATAATACATTTTATTATTACTAATTTCAATAATGAATATGTACATATGTAGTATTGGATGGCCGCAAAAAAACATGGGAATTTAATTCAAGCCCTATATCAAAATGAAAATAAAAAACACCTGTGATATACACAAAGTACTTTTCTCTTGTCAATTTATCTATTTTCTTTTTATAACTCAAACTCCTTCGAATCGTACTTTTCTAGAGTTTGCTGCAATTCATTTTTTTTCATATGGAATATGTTTATCTGTCTGTACATCTTCAACATTTTCTCCACCTGCTAATAATCTCCTGTACTTAAAAGAGTGCCCTGTTAATAATGGTGTAATTATGTTGTATGGCCCTCCTTTTGTTTGATTACTTGTATCATAAAACAAGTATCTGAAGTTGATATGTAGTCTACTTTACTGATAAAAATAACAAATAAAAAAGGAAACCTGCATGTTCGTTATAGTGATTTTTATGTTATATATACTCATATTAATTTATTAATATGCAATATTACATATTAGGTTCCTCTATCTTCATGATATTGATGTATTTATAATACTTATATCTTCATATTTAGAAAGGAATAAAAAATGAAAAAAATCACATCAACACTATGTATAGCTGGAATGACTTTAACTATTTTAGGAGTAGCTCCTCAAAGTAGTTATGCTCATCTCGATCAAATTGATTTACCTGACAATGACCCTATTACCGCTCGATGGTCTGCAGAAGCTCCGTATCATTCTGATAAAAGTACACATTTATGGATTGCAAAACAAGCTATTGAAATTATGAAAACAGAATCTAGTGTTGAAGCAAATAAGCAGGCTGTGGACTTTTTAAATTATCCGCAATATAAAGATCTATTTTCTAAAGGATTATATGATGCAGATTATAATGCAGAGTTTAACGATGGCGGAACAGGAATAGGCGGTGTTTTTAAAGGTGGATGGAAATCCCATTTTTATGATCCTGATACTAAAGAAAATTATAGAGGAGAAACAGATCCAACCGCTCTTACACAAGGCAAGAAATACTTTTATGAATCTGGAGAACATTTACGAAATAAAGACTATGAAAAAGCTTTCTATTACTTAGGAGTAGCCACGCACTACTTTACAGATGCTACCCAACCTATGCATGCAGCAAATTTTACCGCAATTGATACGAGAGCTATAAAATATCATAGCTATTTTGAAAATTATGTTACAACCATTCAAGATCAATTTGCAGTCACTACTGGAGGGAATTATAACGACTCTCTATCTACACCTGAAGAATGGATTGATTATGCAGCCCGAGTAGCTAAACCTGAAATTCAAAATATCGCTAATGATAAAACATTTGAGTATTACAATAGCGGTAAGGCGCAATTGTGGCAAGAAATGGTTACCCCAGCTGTGCAGCGAAGCTTAGGAGAATCTGAGCGTAATACAGCAGGTTTCCTAAATCTTTGGTTTAAAACGTTTACTAAAAATGTACAAGCTCCAAGTTTAGAAACTGCACAAATCTATGATATAGCAGGAAATATTATAGAAGCAGGGAAAAACTATTATATCGTACCAAGTGAATCTCCTTTTCAAGGTCTAACGTTTGAATGGTATGTAGCAAATCGTTACGATTATGTTTTACTTGCAAATAATAAGAACAATGCTTTATCTGGTACACCTATAGAATTTGTATTTTACAAAGATAATGATGCAAAGCTACACCACGGTGAAAGCGTATACCTTCGCATGAATCATTCTAATTATGATCAATATCAATATTTAAATTGGTCCAAATATTCTAGTTGGGTTCACCTTGCTAAGAAATCTGATAGTTTAGCAGACTTTAAAATTCAAATTAACCCGGATAACCCGACAGAATATAATATTTTTACAGATGGTTATCCATTAAATTATGAGAATATAAATGCAGAGAAAAGTTGGATTGTACTAGGTGAAAAAACACAAAAACCTAGTACATGGAAGTTTGTACCTTTCAGATAACCTAAACACACTCGTTCCTAATCAGAACGAGTGTGTTTTTTGTTTTGAGGTATTTGCTTTTCTTAAGTTGATGGATGTGGGATCACCATACATGCCCATCAACTTAAGAACGGAAACAGTTTGATCAACTTAGGATTGTAGTTTGATAAACCGAGAGACCCTTTAGAATAGAAATCACTTTTGACACAAAACAATGATTTTATATGGTGTAGTTTGAGCTGGTATACTCATTGTTGTAAAACTATAAATAGCTATTAAATTTCGATTTACAAGATTACCTGTAAAGAATTGACCATTTGTTAATAAAATTTGAGTAGAAGGAGAAATATTTAATTTTAATTTTCCATCACTACTCTCCAACTGTTCATTAAAATAGTCTACTTTTACATTTTGATGCGGTGTATATTTTGCCATAACAATCGCTTGAAATTGTGGTGGGAAAATGAGAGGAACAGGAGCGTTAGCATCGTAAAACCCAGTTACTTTATCTCCTACTACTACCGTTGCATAGTCGATAAAATACGTATTCGGTTTCACTACAAAATTTATTAGATTCCCATAACCATTATCAACGGACATTAATTTATTACATCCTTTATCTTCGTTTGACCCTGTTACAAAATCGTTAATCATAGTTATTGTACCATCAAATGATTGAAATTTTTTCATTCAAATACCTCTTTTGTTTATATAATTAAACCCCTATCGTTACTCTATAATTTTTAAAAACATGTAAATGAAATAATCCTTCTCGTATCAATTCCAAAAATAACCCAAAACCTACCGTTCCATCTAAAACCAGCAACAGACCTTGGTCCTACAAAAATTGGGAAATACCAAAAATGTTCACCATTACTAAGCCATATATAAGTATTTCGAAATAAACATAATGAAATTGCTCCTGGATCAACAGCAAATGGTGAAGCAGTTGATTGTTGAGGAATAAATGATGGGGGAGGAGATGTTGGAGCTTGTGAACTTTGCTGTCCTGGAAAACTTGGTACACCTGGAAAACCTGGCATTCCAGGTATACCTGGAATCTGAGGACCAGAGAATTGACGATCGAAGCATTGATCATAATTTATATAAGGAAAATATATTGAATCATTATACATTTAAAAACCACCTCTTTATTTTTAAAACCCTCTAAATTATTAATATGTAATGTTGTTCGTATAGGAAG
>NZ_QNUA01000039.1:0-118449 GCF_008042285.1 Bacillus sp. AR13-1 | reverse complement strand
CTTGACAGGGGTCACTGCAAATTATAAGTCTCTTTTCTTGACAAATGGGCTAATTTGTAAGAAGTTAGTTACAGAGGGGAAAAAATGTCAGAATATATTCGCTATTATATTTCAAATCATACTTTCTTCAAGATGATTTTGCTGTATACTATTTATATAGATTTAATATAGTTTCTTGTGAACTGTATTGAAACAGAATATGTGATGATAAATTCTTAAACATGCAAATGAAAACATTTGTTTTCATTTCGTATATACATAAAAATGCTTTGTCAATTCTGTAGGGAGGTATTTCCATGGTAGAGAAAATGAATGAAGAAGTTATGAATTCAAAAGAATTACAAGTTGGTGACGTTGTTACAGGTTCTGTAACGAAAGTTGAAGAGAAACAAGTTCTTGTAAATGTTGGATACAAAACAGATGGCGTAATTCCGATTAGTGAATTAGCTAACGTTCATATTGAAAAAGCAAGCGATGTTGTAGAATTAGATCAAACACTTGAATTGAAAATTATTAAATTAGAAGATGATGATCTTGTTTTATCTAAGAGAGCTGTTGACGCAGAAAAAGCGTGGGTAGAATTACAAGAAAAATTTAATTCTGGTCATGTATTTGATGTTATTGTAAAAGATATCGTGAATGGTGGATTAGTTGTGGACCTTGGTGTTCGTGGTTTTATCCCAGCTTCACTTGTAGAAGTACATTATGTAGAAGACTTTGCTGACTATAAAGGAAAAACATTAGCGGTGAAAATTGTTGAATTAGACCGTGAAAAAAATCGTGTTATTCTTTCACATAAAGCGGTAGTAGAACTAGAACTAGATTCTAAGAAAAAAGAAGCAATCTCTTCGTTAAAAGAAGGGGACATTGTTGAAGGAACAGTACAACGATTAACGGATTTTGGTGCTTTCGTTAACGTTGGTGGTGTGGACGGTTTAGTTCACATTTCACAAATTTCACACGAACGTGTAGAGCAACCTTCTGAGGTATTAGAGCAAGGTCAAAAGGTAAAGGTAAAAGTGTTATCTGTTGATGCTGATACGCAACGTATTTCTTTATCAATTAAAGCAGCTCAGCCAGGACCTTGGGAAAATGTTGCTGGCGAAATAAAAGCTGGAGATATTCGTGAGGGAGTAGTAAAACGCCTTGTTACATTCGGTGCGTTTGTTGAAATTTTACCTGGTGTTGAAGGGCTTGTACATGTATCTCAAATTGCAAATCGTCACGTGAAAAATCCAAATGAAGTATTGGAAATGGGACAAGAAGTAAAAGTGAAAGTACTTGAAGTCCATGTAGCAGAAAAACGTATTTCTTTAAGCATAAAAGAAACGCTTGAAGAAAATAATGTAACAGAAGATTATAGCCAATATGAGCCAAATGCTGATTCGGCTACTTTCCAGTTAAGTGATATTATTGGTGAACAACTGAAAAAATTAAAGAAATAAAGAGGGGTACAAGTGGTAAGGGCAAAACGTAAATTAGATCATATTGAATATGCTCTTTCTACTGGTCAGTCTCGTACGCATGGCTTTCATGATATTGATTTTGTGCATCAAAGCTTGCCAAATTCAAGTTATGACACTATAACATGTGAAACAAAAATCGGCGAACTTTCACTAAGTTCGCCGATTTTTATCAATGCGATGACTGGTGGTGGAGGAGAGCAAACATTACATATTAATGAGCAATTAGCATATGTAGCGAAACATCATAACCTTGCTATGGCTGTAGGTTCGCAAATGGCAGCTTTAAAAGATGAAAGTGAAGCGGCTTCGTATAAAGTTGTTAGGAAAGTAAATCCGAATGGGATTTTTTTCGCAAACTTAGGAAGTGAGGCAACTGTCGAACAGGCAGAGCGTGCCGTTGATATGATTGAGGCGAATGCACTGCAAATTCATTTAAATGTCATACAGGAGTTAACGATGCCAGAAGGAGACCGTGATTTTACTGGTGTACTTCAGCGGATTGAGAAAATAGTTTTAAAAAGTAAAGTACCTGTCATCGTAAAAGAAGTCGGTTTTGGAATGAGTAAGGAAACAGTACAACAGTTAGCGAATATAGGTATAACAGCAATTGATATTGGCGGACAAGGTGGTACGAATTTTGCTGCTGTTGAAAATGAAAGAAGACAGCGAATGCTTTCTTATTTTAATAACTGGGGCATACAAACAGCTACCTCGATTATTGAAGCAACCTCTACAAATAATAACCTCTCTTTTATTGCATCTGGGGGTATACAAACAGCACTTGACGTGGCGAAGGCAATCGCATTAGGGGCGAATACAACTGCGTTTGCTGGATACTTTTTACGTATTTTAATGCAAGATGGTGTTGAGAATTTAGTGGATGAAATTGATCTTTTACATACAGATTTAAAATTTATTATGACAGCTCTTGGCGTGAAGACGATAGAAGAGTTACAATCTGTACCTCTTGTTGTAAAAGGTGAAACGTACCATTGGTTAGCGCAGCGAGGGATTGACACTGCACATTATAGTAGGCGATAAAAAATCAACCATCCGGTTGATTTTTTTGCGTTTTATTTTCGTAAAATGAAGAGGGAAGGCGAGAAGTTATCATTCTATATAATTCTATAAATGGAAAAAAGAGAGAGTTTATATTATGATAAAAGTATATATAAATATCATACAGAAAAGCTAAAATTGAAAAAAAGGGGTTATAAAAATGAAGAAATGTAGAAAATATGCCGCTGAATTATTTGAGTATTCTTACTTTTTCTGTGTTTGTGGAGAGAAACATGGCAAAAGTAAGAAAGTATTCCTCTCTATATAGCTGGTTAGCGATAAAACAAGATAAGAGATTGCTATTTAAGAGTCAAAAGAAACAAGGGAAAATTCACTATAATTTTGGGGATGAGGATGTTAATAAAAAAGGAGATAATGTATCTTCAAATAGTAAAAATACAATAGGACGCATTACATATAATAGTGAAGATTTTAACATCCATGCACGAAATATAAGAGAAGATACAGCAGTTTCTGGATATAAGAAAAAGGTTGAAATTTCATTAACTTCAAATGTAAGAGAAGGAGATTCTAGTTCAACAACAGCACAATCAGCAATTAAAACGACGAATATTGCAATTGCAGTCGGGAATAAATTGTATAGGAATCCAACGGTGAATGCAGGAAGTGGAATAGAAGCACTAATTTTGCCAAGGGAATTAGGAGAAGACAAAAATCCATCGGAAGATTCGTATACAATTTATTATTTTAATATACCAAATGAAGTGAGTTTAAGTAATGCTGAAGTAGTATTACTTTCTGATCAAGGAAATACCATTGTGAGTAGGGAAATTAAAGGAGAAAAAGAAGATATTGTAGGTGCGAAAAAAGAGGTTGAGCGAAAGTTAAATGAGATAAGAGAGACGGATTATGTACGTGTAGAGGTAAAGAGTAAAGATCCTTCTCTACATACGTATTATGTTATTACATATTCTAAAAACCAACAGGTGTAGTTACGATTAATGCCTCGTTGAGTGATAGGGTTTATAATGCGAAAACAAAAGAATTATATTACGAGTAGAAATAAATAAAATAATTGTGTAAAAAGACGGTTTCGTACAATATCGAAACCGTCTTTTTGTATTGCCTATTTGAGGGCAGCTTGATTGGTGTGGGCTAATAATCCCCCACTGAAGTTTCACTTTATTTAATGCTGATTCTGCTTTCGAGCTTGCTCCGGTGTATCAAGACTTGTTGCACCGGGATATTGAAGTGATTGGTCGCGATCAGATTCAACGCGGCGTGATTCTCTTAGCTTTCGTTCTTGGCGATCTTTACCCATTGTGAGTTACACCTCCTTATTAAAAGTTTTGCTGTTATGAGAAAAACTATGCACAAAGAAAAGGAGGATTAACTTTCATAAAAAGTTCCCATAATGGAAATCATAGGAGGTGAAATGATGGATGGGAGTACTTTTTATTTTGTTGCTTGGATAGGGTGGATTGTCGTGACCTTTTTTATGAAAAAGGAATCTATTCGTTGGAAGATAAGTGCTTGTATATTAATTTTTATTATTTGTTCTCCGTTAAATGTGACGATTGCTTCTTTCACAATATCGGTAAATGCCCTTTTGCTTTGTATTATTTCTTTTGTAGGTATCGCGTTATATTCTATTTGGAAAAAATTATATACCTTACTTTCGGCACTTATTATTGCAATGTTATATACAAGCTTTCATTTGTTAGAAGTATATGATCCAATTTGGATTGTGGTTGATAGGTTGTTGCTGTTAAGCGGTGCACTTGTGTATGCATCGGTTTTATTGCACGGGGATCGCATATTACGATTATGCTCCTTATATATAGGGATGTTACAAGGAGAATTATTGGTGACGCTGATTTTTCGTAAATTACATTTTCCTTATGAATACGGCAGTTTAGCTTTTTTAGATGTTGCTGCTGTTTCCACTTTATTTATGGCGATTTTACTTTGGATTACAAAGGCATCGGTATATATGGAACAATTTAAGAGGAAAACACGTAAAAGAAAGGCGAGGGTAATACATGACTGAATATACACCAGCTATTTTATGTGGCGTAATTGCAGGTACAATAACTAGGTTGTTAATGCTTCGTACCGATACGAGGCAATATCCGACGAGGCTTCACGGGAAAATTATTCATATCGCGATGGGATTAATTGCGGCTGCCTTAGGAGCAATTGCGATTCCGTCTGTTTTGAAAAAAGATTTCTCTGCAATTACATTTCTTACGTTAGCAGCGACGCAATTTCGTGATGTGCGCAATATGGAAAGAAATACGCTTCAACAATTAGATGGATATGAGCTCGTACCACGTGGTAATACATACATTGAAGGAATTGCATTAGTATTTGAAAGTCGTAACTACTTGGCGATGTTAACGTCGTTTGTAACAACGTTTGCGTATATAGGATTCGATTCATGGATTGCCGGGGTAATTACTGGTATAGTAAGTTTTTTCATTGCGAAAAAATTAATGTCAGGTAAAAGACTTCATGACCTTGTAGAAATAGAGCACGTTCCACTTCGTTTTGAAGGAGCGGGACTTTATATTGATAATATTTACATTATGAATATTGGATTGCCAGCAAGGCAAGAAGAAATTATGAAATATGGAATGGGATTTATTTTAAAACCGAAATCGATAGATGCGATGGTTACAATCTCAAACTTAGGACAACGGCAAGCTATTTTACATGATGTTTCGGTTGCTTTAGGAATATATAGAGATTCTGGAACGCCGGCACTTGTACCGTTAGCGAAGCGTGATTTAGAGGATGGGAGAGTTGGGATTTTTGTTCTGCCGCAAGATCAAGATGCAGAAAAAGCGATAGGGGTAATCGGAAATGTACCAACATTAGAGAGTGCTGTTCATATGTCATCAGAAGCTCCGAAAGGAAGGGGAGATAAGAGATGATGTTAGAAAGTGTTATTCTCGCAGTCATTACAACAACGCCAGAGAAATTTGCAGGTGGTGCCCCTTTATTTATTTGCGAGTCGACAGAGGAACTGGAATTTGTTGCAAATAATTTAGAGGCTATTTTAGATGGTATTGCACATCGCTTACAAGATAATGTATATATTATTGTGAAACATTAGTAACGTGTGGTATAATGTGAGGTGTTTTGATACGTTGAGAAATATTCTGGAATGCAAATCCCTTCTTGCACAAAGAAGGGTTTTTTACATAATAAACAGAAGCAAGTTGAAAGGATGAAAGTATATGCCGAAACCAGTAATAGCGATAGTAGGCCGCCCGAACGTGGGGAAATCTACTATTTTCAATAGAATTGTTGGAGAAAGAGTTTCAATCGTAGAAGATATACCAGGTATAACGCGAGACCGTATTTATAGTGCGGGAGAATGGTTAAATCATGAGTTTAACATTATTGATACAGGTGGAATTGATATTGGAGACGAGCCGTTCTTGACACAAATTCGTCAACAGGCGGAAGTAGCGATTGATGAAGCGGATGTTATCATTTTTATGACGAATGGTCGCGATGGTGTAACTGCAGCAGATGAAGAAGTTGCTAAAATTTTATACCGTTCTAAAAAACCAATTGTACTTGCGGTAAATAAGGTTGATAATCCAGACATGCGTAGTGATATTTATGATTTTTATGCATTAGGATTTGGCGAGCCATTCCCGATTTCAGGTACACACGGTTTAGGACTTGGTGATTTGTTAGATGAAGCTGCAAATCATTTTCCAAAGATTGAAGAAGAAGCGTATGACGATGAAACAATCCGTTTCTCTTTAATTGGACGTCCAAACGTAGGGAAATCATCACTTGTAAATGCACTTCTTGGTCAAGAACGTGTAATTGTAAGTAATATAGCGGGAACGACACGTGATGCTGTTGATACACCATATAGTAAAGATGATCAAGATTATGTAATCATCGATACAGCTGGTATGCGTAAAAAAGGGAAAGTATACGAAAGTACAGAAAAGTATAGTGTACTTCGTGCACTTAGAGCGATTGAACGTTCTGACGTTGTTTTAGTCGTTTTAGACGGAGAAGAAGGAATTATTGAGCAAGATAAAAAAATCGCTGGATATGCTCATGATTCAGGACGAGCTGTTATTATCGTTGTAAACAAATGGGATGCAGTGAAAAAAGATGAAAAAACAATGAAAGCATTTGAAGAAAACATCCGTGCTCATTTCCAATTTTTAGAGTATGCACCGATTGTATTCTTATCTGCGAAAACGAAAAAGCGTACACAAACGTTATTACCGGTTATCAATGAGGTAAATGAAAGCCATAGCATCCGTGTACAAACGAATGTATTAAATGATGTAATTATGGATGCGGTAGCGATGAATCCAACGCCGACACATAATGGTAGCCGTCTGAAAATCTTCTATGCGACACAAGTTGCGGTAAAACCACCAACATTTGTTATATTTGTGAACGATACAGAATTAATGCACTTTTCATATGAGCGCTTCTTAAAGAACCGTTTACGTGAAGCGTTCGGTTTTGTAGGAACGCCGATTCACATTATCGCTAGAGCAAGAGACTAATGGAGAGGATGTGATTTTATGACAAAAATCACAGTAATAGGAGCAGGTAGCTGGGGAACAGCGTTAGCGATGGTATTAGCTGACAATGGGCATGATGTACGTATTTGGGGAAACCGTCCTGAACTCATGAATGAAATTAATACGAAGCGTGAGAACAGTAGATATCTTCCAGGGATTACATTGCCAAGCACAATCGTAGCCTACTCTTCTTTAGAAGAAGCATTAGTAGATGTAAATACAGTACTGCTAGTAGTACCGACGAAAGCGTACCGAGACGTATTGCAAGAGATGAAAGAAATTGTTACAGAGCCAATTACTTGGATTCATGCAAGTAAAGGAATCGAACCAGGTACGTCAAAACGTATTTCGGAAGTGATTGAGGAAGAAATTCCAGAGAGCTTGATTAAGGATGTTGTTGTACTATCTGGGCCGAGTCACGCTGAAGAAGTTGGATTGCGTCAAGCGACAACTGTTACGTCTGCAGCAAAGCGTATGGAAGCGGCTGAGGGAGTACAAGATTTGTTTATGAATAGCTATTTCCGTGTATATACAAACCCAGATATCGTTGGAGTTGAACTTGGTGGTGCTTTAAAAAATATTATTGCACTAGCTGCGGGGATATCTGACGGGCTTGGATTAGGTGATAATGCGAAAGCGGCATTAATGACACGTGGTTTAACAGAGATTGCTCGTTTAGGAAGAAAAATGGGCGGAAATCCGTTAACGTTTGCTGGTCTAACTGGTATGGGAGACTTAATTGTAACTTGTACAAGTGTGCATAGCCGAAATTGGCGCGCTGGAAATATGCTTGGAAAAGGGCACTCTTTAGAAGAAGTGCTAGAAAGTATGGGTATGGTTGTAGAAGGTGTAAGAACAACGAAAGCTGCTCATGAATTGGCAGAGAAAATGGAAGTTGAAATGCCGATTACAGCTGCTTTATATGACGTGCTGTTCAATGGGAATAATGTGAAAGATGCAGTAGGCTCATTGATGGGACGTGTTCGAAAACATGAAGTTGAAGCGATACCTGATTTGTTATAAAGAAAGCGGTAGAAGTACATTTCGTACTTCTACCGTTTTTTATTTTTTATGGGTCTTTTCACCAATTTTTCATCTCTGCATAGGATGAAGAGTAACTTGAGGAGAGGGTGAAAAGAATGGATAACAACATTTTTAATAACATTGAAAAAGAAGCGAAAGTGAACAAAGAAGATATTTTTAAATTAGCGTCGTCTGTTCAAAATGCGAACTTACGTGATGAGACAGTGCTTCGCCAATTGATTCATCAAGTTGCTCTAATGGCAGGACGCGAAGTGCCAAAAGAGCAAGAGGATCAAATTGTAAAAGCGATTATTAACAATAATATGCCGGCGGATTTTGGTTCGTTAAGTAAAATGTTTAAAAAATAAATTATGAGAAACAAAGAGTTTAGAGAATGCATATGATATTTATGAAAGAATGGGAATAGAGCTGTTAAGGGCATATTTGGTCAACCGAAGCGCATCATTTCGTGCTTCGGTTTTATTATTTTAAATAAAAATCATCAATTCACGGAAAAATGATGATTTTTATTTGTTTAAAGATTTTAATTTGTTAAAATAGTATAAAAATAGATTGAAAGTAAAGGGGTGTATATATGTCGGAAGGGCTTATGAAAATGTGGTTTGCTTTAGGGGCAATTGGATTTATGTTTCTTGCAGTAAGTTTTATTTTATTGAGTAGGCATAAAATGAAGAATAAATTTTTGAAAGGGATTACAGCTTTAGTAGCGTACACCCTCATGATTGTATCGGGAATTGTTATTTTCCTTGTTGTATTTAGTGGCCCTATTGAGCAATAAAGGATGTGTATTCGGTAAATGTTACAAAAGCAACAGTCCATACTAGCATGAAAAGGTGATTGTCAGTGAAAAAAATCCATATTATTTTAATATTTTGTTGCATGAGCATTTTAACAGGGTGTATGTATCCAAGAGAAAATATGAAACAAAGTGCTATTCCTTATGAAGACCAGTTGCAAGTTGTACAAAAAGCCATTAATACATATAAGGAGCAAACGGATGGTTTATTACCAATTAAGACGCGTGATATGAGTACGCCGATTTATCAGAAGTATCCAATTGATTTTCAAAAAATTGCTCCAAGGTACATACAAGAGGCACCAGGGAATGCGTATGAAAGTGGTGGGGTATATCAATATGTATTAATAGATGTTGAAAAAAATCCGACAGTAAAGTTAATTGATGTGAGAATGGCGGAACAAATTCAAGAAGTGGCATTGAAGCTAAGGATGTATCGTGATGAACATCAATATCCACCTTTTAAAAAAGTGATTACAGATGGTGTTTATGAATTAGACTTCAAAAAACTAGGATATAAAGATGTACCACAAGTGACAAGTCCGTACTCAGGAAAAGGTCTCCCTCTTGTAATTAATGAAAAAGGAGAATTGTTTGTTGATTATAGAATCGACTTATATGAAGCGTTGAAAAAAAATGAAGGACAATTTAAAGAAGGTGAAGATATCCGGAGTATACTATCGAAGGATTCCCCGTTTGTTCCTGCATATTCTTTGCCGTACACAGTAAAAAATGGAGAACCAATTTTTTTAAAATCATAAGTCATGAACCTTTCTTTTAGTGAATAAGTTCTAGAAGAAAGGTTTTTTATGTTATACAACTTGCGATGCAAACAAAAGGTATTTTTAAATAGTCATATGAAATTGGACAAAATTATATGATATATTGTCCGAACTTCTAGAATACCATTATATTATATCAGATATTATAGGCAACATTAGAGAAGGTATTAGTTGACTATAAACGTGGAATTATTCCCAAAAATATTGAGGGAGGGAATCACTTGGAAAAGGTAGATATTTTTAAAGATATTGCGGAACGCACAGGCGGTGATATTTATTTTGGAGTTGTAGGAGCTGTTCGAACAGGGAAATCAACATTTATTAAAAAGTTTATGGAACTTGTTGTTATTCCCAATATTGAAAATGAGTCAGACCGTCAAAGAGCGCAGGATGAACTGCCTCAAAGTGCTGCTGGTCGTACAATAATGACGACGGAACCGAAGTTTGTTCCAAACCAAGCGGTTTCTATCGAAGTAGATGAAGGTCTTGAAGTGAATATTCGATTAGTAGATTGTGTTGGATATACGGTTCCAGGAGCAAAAGGCTATGAAGATGAGAATGGTCCGCGCATGATTAATACTCCTTGGTATGAAGAGCCTATTCCATTCCATGAAGCTGCAGAAATAGGAACACGTAAAGTAATTCAAGAGCATTCAACAATTGGTGTCGTTATTACAACAGATGGAACAATTGGTGAAATTCCAAGAAGAGATTATATAGAGGCAGAAGAACGCGTTGTAAATGAGTTAAAAGAAGTAGGAAAGCCTTTCATTATGATTATCAATACTGTACAGCCATACCATCCAGATACGGAGCAGTTACGTCAAAGTTTATCAGAAGAATATGATATCCCAGTAATTGCGATGAGTGTAGAGAGTTTAAGAGAAACAGATGTGTATAACGTACTGCGAGAAGCATTATTCGAGTTCCCGGTTTTAGAAGTGAATGTAAACCTTCCGAGCTGGGTAATGGTGCTAAATGAAGGGCATTGGTTACGCCAAAGTTATCAGGAAGCGGTTCAAGAGACTGTAAAGGATATAAAACGTCTTCGTGATGTGGACCGTGTCGTTTGGCAGTTTAGTCAATATGAATTTATTGATCGAGCAAGTCTAGCTGGCATCGATATGGGGCAAGGTGTGGCAGAGATTGATTTATATGCGCCAGATGAATTGTATGATCAAATTTTAAAAGAAGTAGTAGGAGTAGAGATTCGAGGGAAAGATCATTTATTAAAGCTTATGCTCGATTTATCTCATGCGAAAACAGAGTATGACCAAGTGGCGGATGCCCTGCGGATGGTAAAACAAACAGGATATGGAGTAGCAGCGCCTGCATTAGCTGATATGAGCTTAGATGAACCGGAAATTATTCGTCACGGCTCAAGGTTCGGTGTTAAATTAAAAGCGGTTGCGCCGTCTATTCATATGATTAAAGTGGATGTAGAATCAACATTTGAACCAATTATCGGTACTGAAAAACAAAGTGAAGAACTAGTTCGTTACTTGATGCAAGATTTTGAAGATGACCCGCTATCAATTTGGAATTCTGATATATTTGGGCGCTCTCTTAGCTCTATTGTTAGAGAAGGAATTCAAGCGAAGTTATCTCTAATGCCAGAAAACGCTCGTTATAAATTAAAAGAAACGCTAGAAAGAATTATTAATGAAGGATCTGGCGGATTAATTGCGATTATATTATAAGAAAAAAATCCCTCTAATTGCAGAGGGATTTTTTTCTTTTTGAGTACGTAATAGAAAAATAAACAGTCATTATCTAATATTTTGTTGTAAATTGTCAAGTTTCATCAGAATTTCACATTTTTAGAGTAACAATTTCCTTAAAAATATTGAATTATAAAGGAGAATCGTATAATATAGGCGTTGATAATGATTTATCTACATCTTTGTAGTATAGAATTTGTAAAAATTGCCTACAAATGAAAGTAAGACTCATTTTATGATCATTATACAGTCTTATCTTTGGGAGGAGGTGAATGGCATGAACAAGACAGATTTAATCAATGCTGTTGCAGAAGCAAGTTCCCTTTCTAAAAAGGACGCAACAAAAGCAGTGGACGCTGTTTTTGATTCTATCTTAGAAGCTTTAAAACAAGGTGATAAAGTACAACTAATCGGATTCGGTAACTTCGAAGTTCGTGAGCGTGCGGCTCGTAAAGGTCGTAACCCACAAACAGGTGAGGAGATTGAAATCGCTGCAAGTAAAGTACCTGCATTCAAACCTGGTAAAGCGTTAAAAGATGCGGTTAAATAATCCTTACATATTAACAGGGAAGAAGAGTTTCCTTTTTGGAAACTCTTCTTTTTGCTTTTAAAAACATAAATATGCTAGAATGTGTTCGTATCACTTTTAGGTTTTTCGGGAGGGCTAGCGGATGGCAAAAGTTAATTTAGAACAAATTGAACATGCAGTACGTCTTATTTTAGAGGCAATCGGAGATGACCCAAATCGCGAGGGAGTACTTGATACACCGAAACGTGTTGCGAAAATGTACGCAGAAGTATTCTCAGGAATGCATGAGGATCCGAAAGAGCATTTACACAAAGTATTCGGAGAAGACCACGAAGAGCTTGTGCTAGTAAAAGATATACCATTCTATTCGATGTGTGAGCATCATCTTGTTCCGTTTTATGGAGTTGCTCACGTTGCATATATTCCGCAAGGTGGAAAAGTAACGGGACTAAGTAAATTAGCTCGTACTGTAGACACAATTGCGCGTCGTCCGCAACTACAAGAACGTATTACATCAACAGTAGCTAACTCTATTATGGAAGTACTAGAGCCGCATGGTGTAATGGTAGTAGTAGAAGCAGAGCATATGTGTATGACGATGCGTGGTGTGAAAAAGCCTGGTGCGAAAACAGTAACGACTGCAGTGCGCGGCGTGTTAGAAAATGATGCAGCAGCACGTAGTGAAATTTTATCGTTTATTAAGACGAATTAAAGAAGAGCGGGAAACTGCTTTTCTTTTTTTTATATACAAAAAAATGATATAGTTTTAATGTTAAAGAGCAAGAATATAAAGGTTGAAAATTACTTCTGCCTTTTGTGTAAATGAATGTTTGTAGTTGTTAGAGACGAAGATAACTTGTATGAATAAAAGTTGAGGCTTTATTCGGTGGCAGTTTGGCAGAAGTAGCCAAGTTTTGATTATAGAAAATAGAATGTATGTGTTATAATAAATTTTATGAATTAGAAAACAAGGGTGATTTTTTGTGTGTGACATCTACGGAGGGTATGCGGGTATTAAAGAGAAATTGATGGAGAAATTACGCCATCCTTATTTTATAAACTATATTGAAGAACCATTTATTGATGAAGAAAAAATAGCGCTGTTATACGGTGCATTAAAAAGTGCAAATATACATAAAGAACAAATTGATCATTATGTCGTAACGATTATGCTTGTACAAATTGCTCTTGATACACATGAAAAAGTATCAAATAAAGCAAACGAAGAGACGAGTGGATTCCATAAGCGTCGTCAATTGACAGTTCTTGCAGGGGATTATTATAGTGGTCTATACTATTACTTATTGTCAATGAATTGTGATATTATCTTAATTCGTGCACTTGCTGAAGGAATTAAGGAGATTAATGAACATAAAATTATGCTGTATCAAAAAGCACATGTGACGATTCAAGACATAATGGAAAGTGTAGTAATAATTGAATCTGCGCTTTTGCAAAAAACATGTGATCATTTTCAGTTATCTAATTGGAAACCATATATAACTTATGTGTTAGGAAAAAATCGTCTTCAAAAAGAGTGTCAATTGTATGCTGATAAACAAAATTCACCTGTTTTTCAAGCAGTCCAAAAAATCTCATTGGATGATGATAAAAATTTGGAAACAGTTATTAATGAATGGCTTATGGAAATGAGAAAGCAAGAAGAAAATTTTTTAGAGAATCATACAGAAGTTAATGAGATAATTTCTATGTTAAGAGATAAATCAAGGATATAAGCAACTTTACATTGGAAGAAGGTACGAGCATGCAACAATCAAAAGAAGAAAGAGTACATGACGTATTTGAGAAAATTTCTGATAAATACGATGTGATGAATTCTGTAATTAGTTTTCAAAGGCATAAGGCATGGCGCAAAGAAACGATGCGAATTATGGATGTGAAACCCGGGAGTAAGGCACTTGACGTATGCTGCGGGACGGCAGATTGGACAATTGCACTAGCGGGAGCTGTAGGTGAAGATGGGAAGGTTTACGGTTTAGACTTTAGCGAAAATATGCTAGCTGTCGGTAAACAAAAGGTAGAAGCTTTAGAATTAAAGCAAGTAGAACTTATGCATGGAAATGCAATGGAACTTCCTTATGAAGATAATACGTTTGATTATGTAACGATTGGTTTTGGGTTACGTAACGTTCCGGATTACATGCAAGTATTAAAAGAAATGACGCGTGTAGTAAAGCCTGGTGGAAAAGTAATTTGCCTGGAAACATCTCAACCAACGATGATAGGTTTTCGTCAAGGATATGTCTTATACTTTAAATATATCATGCCGTTATTTGGAAAGATGTTTGCGAAAAGTTATAAAGAATATTCATGGCTTCAGGAATCTGCTAGTACATTCCCAGGGATGAAAGAGTTAGCACGTATGTTTGAAGAAGCTGGGCTTAAGAATGTGCAAGTGAAACCATTTACTTTTGGTGTAGCAGCTATGCATTTAGGTATTAAACCAGAATCAAAATAGAAAATAGAAAAAAGACGTTTTAGGTTAAGGTGAACAATATGAAGTTACAACTTATGTACTCTTTTTTACGATCGGATATTAATGTTATAGAAAAAGAATTGAAGAAGACAGTTGCTTCTGAGCAGCCGTTAGTAGAAGAAGCGGCATTACAGCTTATTGAAGCAGGTGGGAAGCGGATTCGCCCTGTTTTTGTTTTGCTTGCAGGGAAATTTGGGGATTATAAGTTAGATGCAATTAAGCATGTTGCGGTTGCATTAGAACTAATTCATATGGCTTCGCTTGTTCACGATGATGTCATTGATGCTGCGTTTTTACGACGCGGTAGCGCAACAGTGAATGCGAAATGGGGAGATCGTATTGCAATGTATACAGGAGACTACTTGTTTGCGAAGTCTCTTGAATGTATAACAAATATAGAAATTCCAGATGCACATCAAGCGTTGTCTCATACAATTTTAGAAGTTTGTAAAGGTGAAATCGAACAAATTAAAGATAAGTATAACTATGATCAAAATTTAAGAACGTATTTAAGAAGGATAAAACGAAAAACAGCATTGTTAATCGCCGCAAGTTGTCAGTTGGGAGCGATTGCTGCTGGTGCTAATCGTGATACTGTAAATCGTCTATTTTGGTACGGATATTTTGTTGGTATGTCTTATCAAATTATTGATGATATTTTAGATTTCGTATCGACAGAAGAGAAGCTTGGAAAGCCTGCTGGTGGTGATTTATTACAAGGTAACATTACATTACCTGTTTTGTATGCCATGGAAGATCCAGTTCTTCGTCAAAAAATTACATCTGTGCATGAAAATACAACAGCAAGTGAAATGAAAGAAATTATTGATGATATTAAAGCGAGCGAAGCTATTGATAAAGCATTTTCGTTTAGTGAACGTTATTTACATAAAGCATTAGAAATAATAAAACCACTCCCTCGTGGACAGGCGAAGTATGCGTTGCAAAATGTCGCAAAGTATATTGGAAAACGAAAATTTTAGTGTTTTGTCTAAAAAATAAAATAATCTCTCTATTTCAAAACTATTGCGCAATTGTGATAAGGGTGTTAATATGTGTGTGGGGATATACAATTACATACATAATTCAGAAGTGGAGAGATTTTTTATGGAAAAAACATTTCTAATGGTAAAACCAGACGGTGTACAACGTGCCTTCATTGGGGAAATTGTAGCTCGTTTTGAGAAAAAGGGCTTTCAATTAGTTGGTGCAAAATTAATGCAAGTTACTCCGGAAATTGCTGAACAACACTACGGTGAGCATAAAGAAAGACCTTTCTTTGGTGAATTAGTAGACTTTATTACATCTGGTCCTGTATTCGCAATGGTATGGCAAGGTGAAGGTGTAGTAGATACAGCACGCAATATGATGGGTAAAACACGACCACATGAAGCTGCTCCTGGAACAATTCGTGGAGATTTCGGTGTAACTGTTGCGAAAAACATTATCCACGGTTCGGATTCTTTAGAAAGTGCAGAACGCGAGATTGCTATTTTCTTTAAGGAAGAAGAATTAGTAGACTACTCAAAATTAATGAATCAATGGATTTACTAATTATTTTGAAATAATTTGTAAACGCTTTAATAACTGTGATAATAGTAAAAAGTGTGAGAAGAATAGGGGTATTCTTCTTGCACTTTTTTTATTTCGATCAGTTACGAAGTTAGGGCTGTTATGATATATTGGTATGTAAAGTAAAAGGTCTACTATTATGAAAATAATCGAACAATTACAAGTAGGGAAAGCAAACATTAGATTTACTATATAATTTCTTTGTATTTTAAAGAGTGATGGAAGATAATATAGCTGCTTTATGTAGCGGGATAAATACATATGCGAAAAGAGGAATAACGTATGCGATATATTACAGCTGGTGAATCCCACGGTCCGCAACTTACGACAATTTTAGAAGGTGTTCCGGCAGGGGTATCTTTAGTAGCGAATGATATAAATGAAGAATTAGCTAGAAGACAAAAAGGATATGGACGCGGTAGACGCATGCAAATTGAGAAAGACCAAGTGCAAATTGTAAGTGGTGTTAGGCATGGGAAGACGATGGGGTCACCGATTGCACTTGTTGTTGAAAATCGTGATTTTACACATTGGACAAAGGTTATGGGTGCAGAGCCGTTAACTGAGCAGGAAGAGAAAGAAATGAAAAGGCAAGTTACGAAACCTAGACCTGGACACGCAGATTTAAATGGTGCGATTAAATATGGTCATAGAGATATGAGGAATGTATTAGAGCGTTCTTCAGCACGTGAAACGACAGTTCGTGTTGCAGCTGGTGCAGTTGCAAAAAAAATATTAGCGGAATTAGGTATACAAGTAGCGGGACATGTTATCGAGATTGGTGGTGTACAGGCAGCAAATATTAAATATAACTCTATTGTGGAATTACAAAGTACTACAGAAGCATCTCCTGTACGTTGTTTAGATGAAGAGGCCGGTAAAAAGATGATGCAAGCAATTGATGATGCGAAGGCAAATGGTGATTCTATCGGTGGTATTGTTGAAGTAGTTGTAGAAGGAATGCCAATTGGAGTAGGTAGCTATGTACATTATGATAGAAAATTAGATGCAAAATTAGCAGCGGCAATTATGAGTATTAACGCTTTTAAAGGTGTTGAAATTGGAATTGGTTTTGAAGCAGCACATAGACCTGGAAGTGAAGTGCATGATGAAATCCTTTGGGATGAAGTGCAAGGGTACAGAAGACAAACGAACAATGCAGGTGGATTAGAAGGTGGTATGACAACTGGTATGCCGGTTGTTGTGCGCGGTGTTATGAAACCGATACCGACATTATATAAACCGCTTCAAAGTGTTGATATTGATACGAAAGAACCTTTTACAGCGAGTATTGAACGTTCAGATAGTTGTGCAGTGCCAGCAGCTAGCGTTGTGGCTGAAGCTGTTGTGGCTTGGGAGCTCGCAACAGCTTTAATTGAACAATTTGGATTAGATCGTATCGATCTTATACGTGAAAATATTGAGAAACATAATGAATATGCGAGGGGATTTTAATGGAGAACATACATATTCAAACGAAATCAAAAGAATATGATGTACATGTTGGAAGGGAGGCGTTGTCACACTTAACAACGCTTATTCAAAAAATGAATCCTGCAGTATCTAACATAATGATCATTTCTGATGAAGCTGTTGCATCACTGCATTTACAGACAGTTGTTGATGCATTGCAAGTAGAGCAAAAAGTATTTTCGTTTGTTGTACCGAGTGGCGAAAAAGAGAAGTCTTTTGAAAATTTCTATGAGGCTCACACTTCGGCTCTTGAAAATAAATTAGATAGAAATTCTTTAATCATCGCACTTGGAGGCGGAATGATTGGAGATTTGGCTGGATTTGTTGCCGCGTCGTTTATGCGTGGTATTCGCTTTGTCCAAGTTCCAACGACTTTATTAGCTCACGATAGCGCAGTAGGCGGGAAAGTAGCAATTAACCATCCACTAGGGAAAAATATGATTGGAGCGTTTCATCAGCCAGAAGCTGTTGTATATCATACGCCATTTTTACATTCACTTCCTGAAAAAGAGTGGCGATCAGGTTATGCAGAAGTGATAAAGCATGCTCTTATTGGTGATGTAGAGCTATATCATTGGTTAAAAGAAGAAGTGCAAACGTTAACGAATCTTCGTGATGAAAAGTTAATTCATATATTAACGAAGGCGATTCCTGTGAAAGCGAATATTGTGTCGCAAGATGAAACAGAAAAAGGTGTACGTGCCCATTTGAATTTTGGGCATACGTTAGGACATGCTCTTGAAAAAGAGTTAGGATATGGGAATATTACTCACGGTGATGGAGTAGCGGTTGGCATGCTATTTGCTATGTTTTTAAGTGAGCAAGTGTACAAAGTTGATCTTTCTTATGAAGAAATGAAGCAGTGGTTCTTGAAATACGGTTATCCAAAAATGCCAAGTGACTTGAATGTAGAACGTCTCGTTCAGTTGATGAAACAAGATAAAAAAGCAAATGCTGGAACAATTCATATGGTGCTTATGCAGGAATATGGGGGAGTGAATGTCGTATCTATTTCAGATGAGACTGTTCATATTGCGTTAGAAGCATTTCAAAAGGATATGGTGTAAAAAGTCATAGAACAGGTATGAAATGCATATTTAAAGGTATTCTCGTAATGGTGACGGTTATGATTAAAGATGACAGTAAGACATTATAAATCATATCAATGACTGGGGGAAGAAAAGTGAGAGTAAAAGAGCAATTGTTAACTTTGAGAGCATATGTACCTGGGAAAAATATTGAGGAAGTAAAAAGAGAATACGGATTGTCAAAAATTGTGAAACTAGCATCGAATGAAAATCCGTTTGGCTGCTCTGCGCGTGTGACAGAAGCATTAACTTCGTTAGCTAATCAATATGCACTCTATCCAGACGGGGCGGCATTTGAGCTTCGTGAGAAAGTAGCAGAGCATTTAGGTGTAAAAGCGGAACAACTTTTATTTGGTAGTGGGCTAGATGAAGTCATTCAAATGATTAGTCGTGCTTTGCTACATAATGGAACAAATGTTGTAATGGCGAACCCTACGTTCTCGCAATACCATCACCATGCTGTTATTGAAGGAGCAGAAGTTCGTGAAGTACCACTTAAAGATGGCATTCACGATTTAGATGCAATGTTACAACAAGTAGATGAGAAAACGAAGATTGTATGGGTTTGTAATCCGAATAATCCGACAGGTACATATGTAGAAAAACAAAAATTACTTTCATTTTTAGAATCAGTTCCAAAGTCAGCGCTCGTTATTATGGACGAAGCATATTATGAATATGCTGGGGCAGAAGATTATCCGCAAACATTACCTCTTCTTGAAAAGTACGAAAATCTTATGGTGCTACGCACATTCTCAAAAGCATATGGATTAGCTGCTTTTCGTATTGGATATGCGATTGGTGATGCAAAGCTTATTGGGCAGCTAGAGGTAGCAAGACTACCATTTAACACATCAACTATCGCCCAAGCGGTAGCATTAGCGGCAATAGAGGATCAACAGTTTTTACAAGAGTGTGTGAAGAAAAATGCCGGAGGATTAAATCAATATTATGCATTTTGTAAGGAATATAACGTATTCTACTATCCATCTCAAACGAATTTCATTTTCTTGAAACTTGGTATACCTGGTAATGAAGCTTTCGAACGATTAATGAAAAAAGGATATATCGTTCGTTCTGGTGCAGCATTTGGTATGCATGATGGTATTCGTATTACTGTTGGATTAAAAGAAGAAAATGATGAGATTATTGAATTACTTACGGAACTTGTAAAAGAACAAGTGAAGAAAGAAGAAACATATTCTTAAGAAATGGTGGAGGCTCCTGTTACAGGAGCCTTTTTCATTTGAACTGCAATAAGGGGAGTTGTTTGCACGTTCAAGAAAGAAAACGTTACAATAGAAGTAGACGTATAAGAAGAACTATTGTACATATAACTTATTTAAAATGTGAGGAGGATACAGTTTGAAACTAGTAGGACGAAAAAATAGTTTGAATGGGAAAATTGTTGTTCCAGGAGATAAATCTATTTCGCATCGCTCTGTTATGTTTGGAGCGATAGCGGAAGGGACGACGAAAGTATCAAATTTTTTATTAGGAGAAGATTGTTTAAGTACAATTGCATGTTTTCAAAAACTAGGTGTCCAGATTGAACAGTTTGGTAACGATGTCACGATTTACGGTAAAGGATTACATAATTTACAAGAACCGAAAGAAGTATTAGATGTGGGGAATTCAGGGACGACTATTCGTCTTATGCTTGGGATTTTAGCAAATACGCCGTTCCATAGTACGATAATTGGTGATGCATCAATTGGAAAACGTCCTATGAAACGTGTTACAGACCCGCTTAGTCAGATGAATGCTCAAATTGATGGTAGAGAAAACGGACAATATACACCTTTATCTATTCGCGGTGGTAAGGTAAAAGGTATACATTACCATTCACCAGTAGCAAGCGCACAAGTGAAGTCAGCAGTTTTACTTGCGGGTTTGCAAGGGGAAGGGATTACTACGGTAACAGAGCCTATGCAATCTCGTGATCATACGGAAAGAATGTTGCGTGCATTCGGTTGTACCGTAGATGTTAATGGACGGACTGTTTCATTACAAGGTGGACAACAACTTAAAGGTGCAGACATAGAAGTTCCAGGGGATATTTCTTCGGCGGCATTTTTCTTAGTAGCTGGTGCAATTGTCCAAAATAGTAAGCTTGTATTGGAAAATGTTGGTTTAAATCCGACGAGAACAGGGGTTTTAGATGTATTAACAAAGATGGGTGCACTTATTTCTATCGATCATATTAGAAATGAAGAGTTTGAACCGTGCGGGGATATTACGATTGAAACATCTAAACTAAAAGGAATAGAAATTGGTGGAACTCTTATTCCAAGATTAATTGATGAAATTCCTGTAATTGCTTTATTAGCAACGCAGGCAGAAGGAATTACTGTTATTAAAAACGCTGAGGAGTTAAAAGTAAAAGAAACAAATCGTATCGATACGGTTGTAGATGAATTAGGCAAATTAGGTGCGAAGATTGAAGCTACACCAGATGGTATGATTATATATGGTAAACAAAGTTTAAAAGGAAATACTGTTAATAGTCACGGCGATCATCGTATTGGGATGATGCTTGCAATCGCATCGTGTATTATAGATGGAGAAGTGAAAATAGAGAATAGTGATGCGGTCGCTGTATCGTATCCGGAATTTTTCGAACAATTAGCTGCGCTATGAGAGAAAGTATAGGAAGAGGTAGTTCACTCAAAAGGTTGCGTTCTTACACCTAGTTGCTTATGATAAATGAACAGAAGAGAATATTTTTTGAATTAAAGGAGACGTTTATGCAAAAGTTTGAACAGGCTGTTTCTTATATTGAAAACGGTGAAGCAGAAAAAGGATTACAATTATTAAAAGAACAACTACGAGTTGCTAATGATGAAGAGAAGTATGATATCGCTCGTTACTATCATACACTTGGGTTTATGGATGAGGCGTTAGCAATTACTGAAGACTTACGCTTGCTATATCCGGAAGAAAGTGAATTTACGGTATTTTTAGCAGAATTATATATTGATTTAGATAAAGAAGATGAAGCGATTGAAGTGCTTCATGATATTCCAGAAAACGATGATTTATATGTTCAATCGTTATTACTTGTAGCGGATTTATTCCAAATGCAAGGTTTTGATGATGTAGCAGAACAAAAACTATTAAAGGCGAAAGAAATGATGCCAGACGAACCTGTTATTACGTTTGGGTTAGCAGAATTATATAGTAGTAAAGGTGAAGAGCAAAAGGCGATCACTTATTATGAATCGTTACTAGCAGAACATAAAGTTATGGGTGGTGTTGTCATTGCGCTTCGTCTAGCAGAAACTTTAAGTGCTATTGGAAACTGGGAAGAGGCAATCTCTTACTATGAAGCGGGGTTAGAAGAGCAAAAAGATATTCACTCATTATTTGGATATGCCTTCACATTATACCAAGGAGAAGAATATCAAAGAGCAATTGGTGCTTGGCAAGAATTAAAAGAATTAGATCCTGAATACGCATCGTTATACATGTATTTAGCGAAAAGCTATGAAAAAGAAGGCATGCTTCAAGAAAGCTATGAAACACTTCAAGAAGGAATTAAAGTAGATGAGCTGTCTGTTCCTTTCTATGTAGAATTAGCGAATATTGCGGCGAAATTAGGTAAAATAGCGGAGGCAGAAGAAGTGCTTCAAAAAGCGCTGGAGCTAGATCCGGGACATTTAGGTGCGATATTAAAATATGCGTATATTTTAAAAGAACAAGAGAAATACGAAGAGCTAATTGCAGTTGTAGAGCGTGCAATTGACAGTGGAGAACCAGATACACAACTACTTTGGGATCTTGCATTTGCAAAAAAACAATTAGAAATGTATTCGGATGCATTAAAACACTATGAAAGTGCATATACTTCTTTTAAGAATCATCCAGATTTCTTGGAAGAGTACGGTTATTTCTTATTAGAAGAAGGAATGCGAAAAGAGGCGAAAGAAGTATTTACGCAGTTAATACAACTAGACCCGACACAAATTCATATTGAAGAATTGTTATATAATTTAGAGGATTTTTCATAAGTTGGAAGGAAACTGAATGCCGCTTCTTGAATCTAAAAAGAAAAGAGAAAGACAGAGGAGGGACTTAATCGCTATGAATACCCCTGTTTCTGTAAACGAGAAGAAGGATTTTGTAAAATGGTTTTTGAATAATTACCAACTGAAACAGCGTGAATGTGTATGGATTTTGAATTATTTAATGAGTCACGATCAATTAATGCATAAAGTCCACTTCGTAGAACATGCAAAATATTGTCCGCGTGGCTTAGTAATGTCAGCAAATTGTGTGAAAGACACACCGTTTCACTTTTTCAAACAAAATGTAATGACAACAGATGCAGAAAAATCGTTTCATGATATTCGTTTGAATCGAGATGAGGATATTTATATTCAGCTTAATTTTAAATCATCGTTCCAAAATGCAAACTATGTAGCTGTATTAGAAGAAAACCCATATTTGCCAAAGCATATTGAAGTGAATGAAAAAGATCGATTGCTTGCAGAACGATTTTTAGAAGAAAGTGTATTCTCATTTAGAAGAGAACGTCTTTTGAAACAAATTGATGAAGCTTTGGATAAGCAAGATAAGGAAGCATTTCATAGGTTAACAGCAGAGTTGAAGATTTTATAGAATTCATTTTGATTATGTAATCTTTACGAAATTCAGACTTTTTAAGAAAAACTACTTAATAATAGGTAGTTTTTCTTTTTTTACCTCTTTTAGTATGGTTTAATATATATAAAGTGAAAGTTCTGTTATTTCAAATGGAGGAGGGGAGAAAAGGTGAAATGGATTGTAAAAGATGTAGAACAGTTTGAGCAAGCGAGGGAGTATGTAGATACAGGGATTATACCCCTTTTGTCTATTTCGGCAGCAAAAGGGATGAAAATGGTTGTAGAGCAAGGTGAATTTATTGAGGCTTTGAGTATGGAGTTGGAAAGGGAGTATAAAGGAAGAGTGCTTTTACTGCCCGCATTTACGTATTTGGTAGAGAGCCAAAAGAATGAAAAAGACCGTTTGCAAGAATGGACAGATCATTTGCAAAGGCAAGGTTTTAAGCATATTGCCTATGTGACAAGTGACTTTTCATGGAAAGAAGATATGAGAGATGTGCAGGGTGATTTATTTTGGTTTCCATCGTTATCATTAGACCAATTTAGTGACCAAGCGAAAAGGGAAGTTATTCGTGCACACATAAAAAATATTATGGAAATGTTGGAAGAAAGATGGATAAAATAATAATAAACAGAAAGTTCTTATTATTATGAGTAGTATGATATTGACCTATACAAGAGGGTATTATATCATGATAGTGTCCTAGTTTTTATTTTTTATATAATTTTTTCACGAGGGGACAATTTCTGATAGAGGGGGGAAATTTTCGTGAGCGAGAAAGAACATCGTGTGTCAAGAAGACAGTTTTTAAACTACACACTTACAGGGGTAGGAGGCTTTATGGCGGCGGGTATTTTAATGCCGATGACGAGGTTTGCGCTTGATCCGGTGTTAAGAAAAGAAGCGGGAACAGATATGGTTGCTGTTGGACAAGTAAAGGATATTACAACAGAGCCGAAGCGCTTCGATTTTAAGGTGAAGCAGGTTGACGGGTGGTACAAGTCTGAAGAGCCAAAATCTGCTTGGGTGCATAAAGATGAAAGTGGAGAAATTGTTGCGTTTTCTCCAGTATGTAAACATTTAGGTTGCACAGTGAACTGGAATTCGGACAAAGCACATCCTAATCAATTCTTTTGCCCGTGTCACGGGGGACGTTACACAAAAGATGGGATGAACATTAAAGGCACACCGCCTCTTGCTCCGCTTGATGTGTACGAGTCTAAAGTGAAAGATGGAACGCTGTATTTAGGAAAAGCGAAGCCAAGAGGGGGTGCAAAGTAGATGCTAAATAAAATTTATGATTGGGTGGACGAACGTTTAGATATTACACCGATATGGCGTGATATCGCTGATCATGAAGTACCTGAGCATGTTAACCCGGCACATCACTTTTCTGCATTCGTCTATTGCTTTGGAGGACTTACCTTTTTCGTTACAGTAATTCAAATTTTGTCCGGAATGTTTTTGACGATGTATTATGTGCCGGATATTAAAAATGCTTGGGAGTCGGTTTATTATTTACAAAATGAAGTAGCTTACGGGCAAATTGTTCGTGGTATGCATCACTGGGGTGCTAGTCTCGTAATTGTAATGATGTTTTTACATACACTCAGAGTTTTCTTCCAAGGTGCGTATAAAAAGCCTCGTGAGTTAAACTGGATTGTTGGTGTTCTTATTTTCTTTGTTATGTTAGGTCTTGGTTTTACCGGATATTTATTACCGTGGGATATGAAAGCGTTATTTGCTACGAAAGTAGGGATTCAAATTGCAGAGCAAACGCCGCTCATTGGTCCTTATATTAAAACATTACTCGCTGGTCATTCCGAAATCGTTGGCGCTCAAACATTAACTCGCTTCTTTGCTATTCACGTCTTCTTCTTACCAGCAGCACTTCTAGGTTTAATGGCCTTCCACTTCATCATGATTCGCAAACAAGGTATTTCCGGTCCGCTATAAGAGATTGCTAAATTAAAGGGGAAAGAACAAAAGGAGGGAGATTATGCATCGCGGCAAAGGGATGAAGTTTGTAGGAGATTCTCGGGTACCAGTAGCCCGGAAACCAAATATTCCAAAAGATTATTCTGAATATCCAGGGAAAACAGAAGCGTTTTGGCCGAATTTCTTGTTAAAAGAATGGATGGTTGGTGCAGTTTTTTTAGTCGGTTATTTATGTTTAACAGTGGCGCATCCGTCACCGCTTGAGAGAATGGCGGATCCTACAGATGCAGGATATATACCACTTCCAGATTGGTATTTCTTATTCTTGTATCAGTTATTAAAGTATTCGTATGCTTCAGGCTCATTTACTGTAATTGGTGCGTTTATTATGCCGGGGATTGCGTTTGGAGCGTTACTATTAGCTCCGTTTCTAGATCGAGGCCCAGAAAGAGCACCATTGAAGCGTCCTGTAGCAACGGGGTTTATGCTTTTAGCAATTGCATCGATTATTTTTTTAACTTGGGAATCTGTAGCACACCACGATTGGGAAGCTGCAAAAAAACAAGGAGCAATTGTAAAAACAGCACCAGTTGATAAAAATGATGACGGCTACAAGTTGATGCAAAAAAATACTTGTTTAACATGTCATGGTGACAATTTACAGGGCGGAGCGGCAGCACCGGCTTTGCAAAACTTAACTTTAAAACCAGAAGAAATCGCTAAAATTGCGAAAGATGGAAAAGGTTCAATGCCTAAAGGTGTATTTAAAGGTACAGATGAGGAACTGAAAAAGCTTTCGGAATTCGTTGCAAAGTATAATAAAAAATAATAGAAAAGCTGACTACAAAATCTGTGGTCAGCTTTTTATTTTGCGTACCCAGCTAAGCTGGGCACTGTTTGATGGTGAAAGGTTTAAATAGAATTCTACAAGGATTCAAAAATTATTATAGCCTATCTTCAATTGGACAGAAGTGGCTCGGTAAAATAGATTGGTACGTCTTAGAACGGCTTAACCTTTTCTGGAATAAGAAAAGAAATGTTCGAAAGAAACATGGTCGTATCAAGGACTTGATGAAGAAAATAACATACACACTCGTGAAAGTAGGAAGCTAGAACAAACTGAAAGCTAAAGAAGGAAGAGCATCGGAAAGCCGTATGAGGGAAAACCTCACGTACGGTTTGATGAGGGGAAGCTGAAACAGAAAAGGGATAGCAAAGCCATCTCTAAAGAAAATTTAATCTGTTTCAGTTTTCTACTCTACGATGACGGAAAGTTTGCTATATAATAGAGTAGAGTTCGATGAAAGAATTACTTTGTTTGAAAGGTGTTGGACATACAGATTGGCTTACTTGTATGCAATGTTAAGGCAACGTTCGGTACTATTATTTTTATTGGTTGTTAACATATTAGGTACAATTTACGGATTCATATGGTATGGAAATCAATTAAAAGAAACCTCACCTATATTTTGGCCGTTTGTACCAGATAGCCCTATGGCGACTCTCTTTTTTGTCTTTGTTTTAATTGCTTTTTTGATGAAGAAGAACTGGGGGTTAATAGAAGCGCTAGCGATAGTTACTTTAATAAAATATGGTGTTTGGGCTGTTGTTGTAAATGCAATTATGATTTATGTAAAAGGCCCTATTGGCCTTATGGGATATATGTTAATGTTATCTCATTTTGCGATGGCAGTGCAGGGAATGTTATATGCTCCGTTTTATCGGATAAAAAAATGGCACTTCACTGTAGTTGGCATATGGACATTACATAATGATGCAATTGATTATTTATTTTGGCAAATGCCGAGATATGGGATTATGCATTTATTTGTAGAGAAAATTGGTTATTTTACGTTTTGGTTAAGTATTGCTGTACTGTGTATTACATATTATTATTGCTTACGTGAGAACCGAAAACAGTTTTCTTTATGATGGTGAGGACATTTAGGGGGAGAAAATGAAGAAAAATAAGAGCGGTATAAACATATTGGATCGATTGATCACTTTAGTAGTTTCCTATAGCATAGCATTTTCTGTTTTCGCTCTCGCGACAACGGTAGTTGTATATGGAAAATGGTTGTATTATTTTGAAATTGATTTTTTAAATATTCCAGATTTAGCGGATATGACGAAAGATGAAATTAAGAGAAACTATGATGTGCTTATTACATATTTATCGCCGTTTTATGAAGGTGCATTACAATTGCCGACATTAGATATGTCCACAAATGGACGCATTCATTTTGTAGATGTTAAAAATATTTTAGTAAAGATTCAATATATAATGTATGGAACGATTGTAATTGCTGTATTAGGAGGAGCGTATTTATTAAAAAAGAAAAAAGAAAAGTTTTTACTTCACGGAGCGATTCTTACAATTATTTTTCCAATAGCTCTTACGTTACCAATTGCTATTAATTTTGAAAAGAGTTTCGTATTATTTCATAAGCTTTTATTTAGCAATGATTATTGGATGTTTGATATTGAAACAGATCCGGTTATTTTAATGTTACCGGAAGAATTCTTTATGCATGCTGCATGTATTATTTTATTATTGATTTTAGGTGGTAGTATGCTTTGTTACGGTGTGTATAAATATTTAGTGAAAAAGAAAAGGGTTTCAAAGAAAAAATTCTCTGTTTAAAGAGAATTTTTTTGTTTTCATAGAGATAATATATTTTTTGGTTTTGTTCTGTTCTATTCTTGTCCAATTCCACATATTTTGTACTAGTAGTTATAGGGGGGACCGGGATGAAGAGAACATTAATTGGACTGATAGCATTTCTAATTATAATGTTTCCAGTACGTATATATGCTGAAGAGTGGAGTGAACTAACTGGATTGCTAGATGACTCTTTGCAGTTAGTGAAGAAAAAAGAAGATGAAAAGGCAATACAAGTACTGTACCATTTCTCAGAGCAATTTCTATCAAAGGAGAATGAAAATAATTCAAAAGTAACTCCGGGACAAATTAGAGTCGTTTCTTTAGCATACGATAAGGCGAAACAATCTCTCGCGGAAGATTCAGATAGGCAAGTTAAAGTGGATAATATGTTAGCGTTACAACTTGCTGTTGATGCACAAGTATCTAAATATCAGCCACTTTGGATGGAAAGAGAAAGAAAGATAATGAATGCTTTTTCTCAAGTAGAAAAGGCGATGGAAAAAGACGATGATGGACAGTTCCAACAGACGCTAAATACATTTTTAAATGAATTTAATATTATTTATCCTAGTTTAATGATTGCTCTGCCAGAAAACGAAGCGCAGCGTGTAAATGCACATTTATCTTATTTGGATGAATTTCGTAACGTTATGTTAAAAACGAAAGGTGGACAAATGCAACTAGGGATTATTAAAGGTGATTTGCAAAAAATATTTCATACAGTAAAAAAAGATGAGATTGCTCCCTCTCTCATTTGGTTTATGACAATTACTGGAGGACTTATTTTGTTCACTTTAACGTATGTTGGATGGAGAAAGTATAAAGGGGAGAGAGAGAAGCGGAGAAGCAACTTGCATTCTAAAGATAAATAATACGCATAAATAAAGATACGGATTGTAAGGTTTATTTATTGACAACGGTGGAAGAAAAAAATAGAATGAGAAGTACTATAATTAAAACTTCAATGGAGGTTTATGATGTTTTATTTAATTTACTTCGCGATCATTTTGATCATACCGTTGTATGCACAGTCAAAAGTACGTAGTGCCTATAGCAAGTATTCACAAGTTTATTCAACATCAGGTATGACAGGAGCGGAAGTGGCTCGAAAAATTTTAGATGAAAATGGATTGTACAATGTAGCCGTAGAAGAAACGCCAGGTCATTTGTCAGATCATTATGACCCGCGTGTAAAGACGGTTAGATTATCGACAGATAACTATTATGGTCATTCAGTTGCTGGTACAGCTGTAGCAGCACATGAAGTAGGACACGCAATTCAAGATGCGAAAGATTATAACTTTATGCGTGTACGCCATTCGTTAGTGCCAGTTGCTAATTTTGGTTCAAACATGTCATGGGTTTTTGTCCTAATTGGTGTATTTGCACAAATGTCTGGTTTGTTGTTACTAGGAATTATTTTAATGGCAGCAGGTGTTATTTTCCAACTTGTTACATTACCAGTTGAGTTTGATGCATCAAAACGCGCAATGCAACAAATTGAAGCACTTGGTATCGTATCAACAGATGAGTACGGTCAAGCTCGTAAAGTATTAAATGCGGCAGCATTAACATATGTAGCAGCAGCTGCTGTAGCAGTATTTGAATTATTACGTCTCGTATTAATTTATACTGGTATGCAGCGTAGCGACGATTAAAGACTATCAATTTTGATAGTCTTTTTTTGTTTTGTGGATTGAATCTTATAATATGTTACAAATGGAAATAATAGAGAGAATATGGGGTATAGAACTAGTTAAAATAAAGATAAGTATGGAATGATGAAAGAAGGTGACGGACATAGAATATCCATATTATTTAGTTAAACAAGTGAAGGAGCGTAGTGCTACATACCAATTAGAAGGTTTTTTAAGTGGACAGGGCCCTAAAAACCCGAAATTAATGCTTGTTGGAGAAGCACCTGGTGAAACAGAAATTCATAATGGGATTCCATTTAGTGGGAGAGCGGGAAAACATTTAATGGAATTTTTAGAACGTATTCACGTTACAAGGGAAGAAGTATATATTACGAGTGCGGTCCGGAGTAGACCTTATAAATGGAGAGAGAAAAGGGAACGAAATGGCGAAATAATACAGAAGAAGTACAATAGAACACCGAATCAAGGTGAGATACTTGCCCATGCACCTTTGCTAGATTATGAACTGGAATTTATACAACAGCCGGTTATTGTCACACTTGGTAATATTGCATTACAGCGTTTAGTTGGTAAAAATAATAAAATTACGGATGTTCATGGAGAATTGTTAAAGCAACCTGTGCAGCGATTGAAAGATAGCAGCAGTACAGAATTTATTTGGTCAGAAAAAGAATATCATATTTTTCCGACCTTTCATCCAGCTTCTATTTTCTATAATCGGAGTTTGTTGGAGCTTATTTATGAGGATTTGGAGAAACTTAAAAGATTTATAATAAAAAACTAGAAAAGCTACAGAGCTTTTCTAGCTGAATTTAATTATGTAACGGTTTTTTATTTTCATCTAATGTAAATCCTTCACCAACAACATCGTGTACATCACTTACAGCGACAAAGGCATGTGGATCTACTGAAATAATGATATTTTTTAATTTTACGATTTCATTTTTAGCAACAACACAATATAGTACATTACGTTCTATTTTTGTATAGGATCCAACTGCTTTTAAAAAGGTTGCTCCGCGCTCCATTTCTGATAAAATTTTTGAAGCAATTTCATCGTTTTTATCAGAAATAATAGTTGCTCCTTTTGCTGCATAAGCACCTTCTTGCATGAAATCAATAACCTTAGCCCCGATAAAAACAGCAACTAACGTATACATGCCCTCACGATATGATAAATATGTAAGAATAGAGATAATGATAACGACCGCATCAAACATAAACATCGTTTTTCCCATACTCCAGCCAACATATTTGTGAGCTAGCCTTGCGATAATATCAACACCGCCAGTAGTCCCGCCGTATTTGAATATAATTCCAAGTCCTATGCCGATAAATGCCCCAGCGAATAAAGCAGCCAGTGTCATATCCTTTTGCAAGTTTAAATGTAAGTTGAGAACCTCGTAGCGCTGAAACACCCAAAGGAATAAAGAGACGCTAAATGTACCGATTAATGTGTATAAAAATGTTGTTCGGCCGAGTAATTTCCAGCCAATGAAAAATAGAGGGACGTTTAAAATTAAGTTTGTATAGGAAGGATCAAGTGAAAATTTAAAATATAATAATAGCGTAATGCCGGTAAATCCACCCTCTGCAAGATGATTTTCAATATTGATATTCACAATACCGAAAGAAAAAATAGCGGAACCGATTAAAATAAAAATGATATTTCGAATCTTCAAATTTGATGTCATTTAGAAATCCCCCTAATTATGTAATGATTGCATTGCTCCTCTTAAACGATAGAACATAATAATAAGTTATTTCTAGTTGATAGTAAAAATAGAGAATGGTATAAGAGCTTAATTAGTTCAGCCTGATATTGTGCGGAAAAAATGCAAAAGAAAGTTTCACTTTATCCCGTCCCAACGGCTGGTAGAGGGAAAAGCGAAGAAGAAAAGGTCGAACCAGCCGCAGGGACCCGATTGGTTCAGGCTGATCTTTTGCAAAAATCACGCAAAAGAAGTTTCACTTTATTATAGTCTATCCTAAAAAGAGTCGTAAATAGTGATATGAGGGAATAATATTTGTCAAATCGCGATGAATTGGCTAACATGAAAGAGGAAGGAATAAGAGGTGACTAGTATGGAAGCAAAAACGATGAAAGATATGCAGAAAGAAGTAGATGCATATATCGGTCAATTTAAAGAAGGTTATTTTAGTCCGCTTGCAATGATGGCTCGTTTAACTGAAGAAATGGGAGAGCTTGCAAGAGAGGTTAATCATTATTATGGTGAGAAACCAAAGAAAACGACTGAGAAAGAACGAAGTGTTGAGGAAGAGCTTGGAGATGTTTTATTTGTTATGATTTGTATGGCAAATAGTTTAAATATTGATTTAGAAACAGCGCATAACATTGTAATGAATAAATTTAATACACGTGATAAAGATCGTTGGACACGTATTGATGAGGGAGAGAAAGACGCATGAAAGAAATTAAAGTAATTATCGCTGGACCACGAGGACGCATGGGATATGAAGCAGTCCTTCTTATGGAAAGAACAGCGCATTTCAATTTAGTAGCAGCAATTGATTATAAGCATGGCGGAGAAAAAATTTCTGATTTACCGGGAATGCCAGCGCTAGATGCACCTATTTACGCGGATTTACATACTTGTTTAGATGAAGTAGAAGCAGATGTATTGTTAGATTTAACAACACCAGAAATTGGAAAGAAACATGTGACACTTGCAGTTGAACGTGGACTTCGATCAGTTATTGGTACAACTGGATTTACTGAAGAAGAACTAAAGCAATTAACAGAAAATGCAAAAGAAAAAGAAGTAGGAACAATTATCGCTCCAAATTTTGCGATTGGTGCAGTACTTATGATGAAGTTCTCTCAAATGGCAGCGAAGTACTTCCAAGATGTTGAAGTAATTGAATTACACCATGATCAAAAATTAGACGCACCATCTGGTACAGCTGTAAAAACAGTAGAATTAATCCGTCAAAATCGTGTACCAAAAGAGCAAGGGCACCCTAATGAAACGGAACAATTAGAAGGGGCACGTGGTGCAAATGTAGACGGTATTCACATTCATAGCGTACGTCTACCAGGGCTTATTGCACACCAAGAAGTAATGTTCGGCGGAGATGGACAAATGTTAACAGTTCGCCATGATTCATTCAACCGTGCATCATTTATGTCAGGTGTAAAACTATCAATTGAAACAGTAATGAACCTTGATCATCTTGTGTACGGTTTAGAAAATATTATCGACTAAAGGGGAGACAACGGATGAAAATTGCCTTAATCGCACATGACAAAAAGAAAGATGATATGGTTTCGTTCGCATACGCATATAAACCAATTTTTGAAAAACATGAACTTTTTGCAACAGGAACGACAGGACTTCGTATTATGGAGGCAACTGGTTTAGTTGTAACAAGATATCAATCCGGTCCTCTTGGTGGAGATCAAGAAATTGGTGCAATGATTGCAAAAAATGAGATGGATATGGTGATTTTTTTCCGGGATCCACTAACAGCCCAGCCGCATGAACCAGATGTTAATGCGTTACTTCGTTTATGTGATGTATACGCCATCCCATTAGCAACAAATATGGCAAGTGCTGAAATGCTAATGCATGCATTAGAGCGGGGAGATTTAGATTACCGAAAGTTAAGAAAATGAGGGGAACAATTATGAGTGGATTACATATATTAGCGTTTGGTGCTCATGCCGATGATGTTGAAATCGGCATGGCAGGTACCATTGCAAAGTATACGAAGCAAGGATATGAAGTAGGCATTTGCGATTTAACAGAAGCTGATCTTTCTTCAAATGGAACGGTAGAACTAAGAAAAGAAGAAGCAAAGGCTGCAGCTCGTATTATGGGAGTAAAAACGAGAATTAATTTAGCAATGCCAGACCGTGGTTTGTATATGAAAGAAGAATATATACGTGAAATTGTAAAGATTATTCGCACATATAAACCAACACTAATTTTCGCACCATATTACGAAGATCGTCATCCAGACCATGCTAATTGCGCGAAACTTGTGGAAGAAGCTATCTTTTCAGCGGGAATTCGTAAATATATGCCTGAACTTCCGCCGCACCGTGTAGAGTCGTTTTATAATTATATGATTAATGGTTTTCATAAACCGAATTTTTGTATAGATATTAGTGAATACCTTTCTAAAAAGGTGGAAGCGTTAGAAGCGTATGAAAGTCAGTTTTCAACAGGGAGTGATGGTGTTAAGACGCCATTAACCGAAGGATACGTTGAAACTGTAATCGCTCGGGAGAAGATGTTTGGGAAAGAAGTTGGAGTGCTGTATGCCGAAGGATTTATGAGTAAGAAACCGGTTTTATTACATGCTGATTTAATAGGGGGATGTAAATGAAATTGAAAATAGGTATTACATGTTATCCTTCTGTAGGTGGTTCTGGGGTTGTTGGGACAGAGTTAGGAAAGCAATTGGCGGAACGCGGGCATGAAATTCATTTTATTACATCGGGTGTACCATTTCGGTTGAATAAAGTGTACCCGAACATTTATTTTCACGAAGTAACAGTAAATCAATATTCTGTTTTTCAATATCCACCTTACGATTTAGCATTAGCGAGTAAAATGGCAGAGGTTGCTCAAAGAGAAAACCTTGATATTTTACATGTGCATTATGCAATCCCGCATGCTATTTGTGCATATTTAGCAAAACAAATGATTGGGGAGCGTATTAAAATTGTTACGACCTTACATGGAACGGATATTACTGTGTTAGGTTCCGACCCTTCGTTAAATAATTTAATTCGCTTTGGTATTGAACAATCTGATGTTGTTACAGCTGTGTCACATTCGTTAATTGAAGAAACAAATGAACTTGTAAAACCAGATAAAGAAATTGAGACGGTATACAATTTTGTAGATGAACGTGTTTATTTCAAACGTGATATGTCTCAATTAAAAAAAGAATATGGTATACGAGAAAATGAAAAAGTGTTGATTCATATTTCAAATTTCCGAAAGGTTAAGCGTGTACAGGATGTTGTGCAGTCATTTGCCAAAATTGTAAAGGAAGTAGATGCGAAATTGCTTCTTGTTGGTGATGGACCAGAGTTCTGTACTATTTTACAATTGGTGAAAAGTTTACATATTGAGGAACGTGTCTTATTCCTAGGAAAGCAAGATAATGTTGCAGAGCTTCTTGCGATGAGTGATTTAATGCTACTTTTATCAGAAAAGGAAAGTTTTGGTCTTGTTATATTAGAAGCGATGGCGTGTGGTGTGCCTAGTATCGGAACGAGGGTTGGGGGCATTCCAGAGGTCATTCAACATGGTGAAACAGGATATATATGTGAAGTTGGAGATACAGACGGAATAGCTAAGCAAGCAATTCAGCTACTAGAAAATGAAGAACTTCACCGTAATATGGGAGAGCGAGCGATGAAATCTGTATATGAGCAGTTTCGTTCGGAAAAAATCGTTTCACAGTATGAGGCGATTTATTATGACATACTAAGGGATGACAAGAATGGAAAGATTTAAAAAAGCTAGTTCAATTATTGAGATGTTAAAACAGCACGGACATGAGGCTTACTTCGTTGGTGGAAGTGTACGCGATCTTATTATCGATAGACCGATTGGAGATATCGATATCGCAACATCTGCTTTACCAGAAGAAGTAATGGCTATTTTCCCAAGACATGTTCCGGTTGGTCTTGAGCATGGAACTGTAATTGTTGTAGAAAATGGTGAACCGTATGAGGTAACTACTTTTCGAACAGAAAGCGAATATGAAGATTTTCGAAGACCTAGTAGTGTTCAATTTGTCCGTTCATTAGAAGAGGATTTAAAACGACGTGATTTCACGATGAATGCAATTGCAATGACAGAGGAAGGCGAAATGGTTGATTTATTTGCTGGGAAAGAAGCGATTCGTCTGAAGGAAATTACAACGGTTGGAGATGCTGCAGACCGTTTTCAAGAAGATGCACTGCGAATGATGCGTGGTATTCGGTTCGTAAGTACGTTAGGTTTCTCTTTGGAAATAAAGACGAAACAAGCAATTGAAACGTATGGGCATTTGCTCGAACATATAGCGATTGAAAGAATTACAGTTGAATTTGAAAAATTGTTGACCGGTACATATTGTGTGAATGGTCTTCAAGAGTTAGTAGAAACTAAGCTATTTTCTCATCTGCCATATTTGCAAATGTCAGAAGAAAGACTCTTGAAAGCTACGCAGTATAAATGGGATTCTTTCGAAACAGACGTTGAGGCGTGGGCATTTTTCTTATATTGTATCGGAGAAGAGCATCCATCTGTCTTTTTGCGTCAATGGAAGTTCTCGAATAAAAAGATTAAAGATATCGTAGCGGTTTTATTAGCAATTCGTTCTAGAAAGGAGAAGGAGTGGGATACAATCCTTCTTTATAAAACTGGGATTCGCATCGCTGAGATGGCGGAAAGAGTATATGAAGCGATAATAGAAAGTTATAATAGTGCGTCTGTTAAGCAAGTACAATCATTATTTCATGCATTGCCGATAAAAAATCGTCAAGAAATGAATGTGACTGGTAATGATTTATTAAGCTGGACAGATAAAAAGCCAGGTCCGTGGGTTGCCGAAATGCTTCAAAATATTGAAGAAGCAATCGTACAAGGAGATTTAGTTAATAAGAAAGAGGATATAAGGGAGTGGCTACAAAGATGCAATCTACTATAAGAAAGCAGTTATTACAAGTTTTTTCTGAAGCAGATGGTGCATTTGTATCTGGTCAAATACTTAGTGACAAACTTGGTTGTTCGAGAACCGCTGTATGGAAGCATATGGAGGACCTTCGTAATGAAGGGTATGAACTAGAAGCTGTACGCCGCTTAGGGTACCGAATTGCTAGTAAACCAGATAAAGTAACTGCGAATGAGATTCAATTAGGATTACAAACAGAGCGTATCGGTAGAACGGTTTATTTTGAAGAATCGGTTGAGTCTACTCAGCATATTGCAGCGAGACTTGCTTATGAAGGCGCAGAAGAGGGAACAATTGTCGTTGCTGAAGAACAAACAGCAGGTAGAGGACGTTTAAGTAGAAAATGGTATTCCCCAAAAGGAACAGGAATTTGGATGAGTATTATTTTGCGTCCCTCGATTCCAGTTCATCATGCACCACAGCTTACTTTATTAGCAGCTGTTAGCGTAGCGCAAGCAATTGAAAAATGTACCGGTGTAAACGTAGGGATTAAATGGCCGAATGATATTTTAATTCAAGGTAAAAAAGCTGTCGGTATATTAACGGAGATGCAAGCTGATCCAGATAAAATTAATGCTGTTATTATGGGAATTGGCATTAATGCAAATCAGAAACAAGAACATTTTGATGAGGAAATTCAGCAAATTGCAACTTCATTAGCAATTGAATCGGGTAAGCCGATTGTTCGTGCGGAACTTATGCAACAAATTTTCTTGCAACTAGAGAAATTGTATGAAGAGTATTTAAAAAATGGCTTCTCTGTTATTAAAATTCTTTGGGAAAGTTACGCAGTAAGTATCGGAAAAGAAATTACAGCTCGAACGATGAAGGAAACTATTAATGGGCTAGCAAAAGGAATTACGGAGGATGGTGTATTGTTACTTGAGGATCATCAAGGACAAGTGCACCACATTCATTCTGCTGATATAGAAATTAAGTAAAAGAAGTTCCTATTTTGGAGCTTCTTTTTGTCATTTAGATACTAATAAATTTCACATACCATAATAGGGATAAAAAATTATTTTTTCGAAAAAATGTAGCAATTCCTTTTCAGAGTTTGCTATAATTATTTCGAATATGGGCAGTATCAAAGCGAACTGCACCATTATTTTACGCAGTATGAAAAAATAATAATTTGGATTCTGCCTTGATCCAATAACGGACTGGGACAGAGGGATGAATAATGCCGACTAACACACAACCCTTCTGCCCTTTTATGGCCAGAGGGGTTTTTTATATGATTTCGGCCATCTCCTCTCTCCTGCATAAAGGAGGAGTAGTTTTTGAAAACAAAAACAGATTTTTTGAAAATGAAAGAGCAAGGTGAGCCGATTACAATGCTAACGGCGTATGATTATCCATCTGCTAAATTAGCAGGAGAAGCTAAAGTCGATATGATTTTAGTGGGTGATTCTCTAGGAATGGTTGTACTTGGGTATGATTCAACAGTTCCAGTAACAGTAGAGGATATGATTCATCATACGAAAGCTGTACGCCGCGGAGCGAAAGAGACGTTTATTGTAACTGATATGCCATTTATGTCTTATCATGTCTCATCGCAAGATACGATGATTAATGCACGTCGCATTGTTCAAGAGAGCGGGGCACATGCATTAAAGGTAGAAGGTGCTGGAGAAGTTATATCAACTATTCACTACTTAACGAATGCGGGAATTCCCGTTGTGGCGCATTTAGGTTTAACTCCTCAATCTGTAGGAGTGCTAGGTGGGTATAAAGTACAAGGGAAAGATGCTGAAAGTGCAAAAAAATTAATAGAAGATGCAAAGAAATGTGAGGAAGCTGGTGCGATAGCACTTGTGCTAGAATGTGTGCCAATGCAATTAGCAGAAATTATTTCAGAGCAGTTAACAATTCCTACAATCGGAATTGGAGCAGGACAAAAAGTAGATGGGCAAGTTCTTGTATACCACGATCTTATCTCGTACGGCGTAAATCGTGTTCCGAAATTTGTGAAGCAATATACGTCTGTTCAAGAGGAGATTGTGCGAGGGATTTCGCAATACGTTACTGAAGTAAAGACAGGGCAATTTCCTGAAGAAAAACATTCATTCACAATGAAAGAGGAAGAGTGCTTAGCGTTATACGGAGGAAAACAATAATGAAAATCATAACTACAGTGCAAGAGATGCAGCAAATTACAAACGAACTTCGTACAAGTGGAAAAAGTATCGGTTTTGTTCCAACGATGGGGTATTTACACGAAGGGCATGCTACGTTACTACGTAAGGCAAGGGAAGAAAATGAAATTGTAGTTTTAAGTGTATTTGTAAATCCACTACAATTTGGACCAAATGAAGATTTAGATCGATACCCACGTGATATTGATAGAGATGAAAATGTAGCAAAAGAAAATGGTGTTGATTATTTATTTTATCCGAGTGTAGAAGAGATGTATCCAGCAGAACAAACGACAACAGTAGAAGTTGTGAAGCGTACCGACGTATTATGTGGCAAACAAAGACCTGGTCATTTCGCTGGTGTTGCGACTGTACTAATGAAACTATTTAATATTACATTGCCAACGCGTGCTTATTTCGGTATGAAAGATGCACAGCAAGTAGCTGTAATTGAAGGATTCGTAACTGATTTTAATATTCCCGTTACGATCGTACCAGTTGATATTGTAAGGGAAGAAGATGGATTAGCGAAAAGTTCTCGTAATGTGTATTTATCACTAGAAGAACGTGAAGAGGCTCCTCATTTATACGGCAGTCTATGTATAGCGAAAGAACGAATTGAGGCAGGCGAACGTAATCCGGAAATCATTATGAATCTTGTGAAAGAGCATATTGAGAAGTATACGAAAGGCACTGTAGATTATGCTGATTTATATGCATATCCTTCATTAAAAGCAATAAATAAAATTGAAGGAAGAATCATTTTAGCGATTGCGGTTAAGTTTGAAAATGTACGATTAATTGACAATATAACATTAATGGGGAAATAAGGGGGAGCATCTATGTTTCGCACAATGATGAGAGCGAAGTTACATCGTGCAACTGTAACAGAAGCAAATTTAAATTATGTAGGTAGTATTACAATTGATGAAGATTTAATGGATGCGGTAAATATTGTAGAAAATGAAAAAGTACAAATTGTAAATAACAACAATGGAGCTCGCTTAGAGACATATGTTATTAAAGGAGAGCGCGGTAGCGGTGTTGTGTGTTTAAATGGTGCAGCTGCAAGGCTTGTACAACCGGGTGATAAAGTTATTATTATTTGCTATGGTTTAGTGGCAGAAGAAAATATTCATAAACAAGAGCCGAAAATTGCAGTATTAGACGATGATAATCAAATTATTGAAATGTTAGGTGCTGAAAAAGCTGGCACGATATTATAAGTAGGAAGGCTATCTCTAATTAAGGAGATAGCTTTTTTGTGCATCTTTTCATTAAGATGAGGTAAAACGTGGTATAGTAACATTATATAATTTTTGTGTTTGATAGGTAAGAAATTGAGGTGTTACATATATGAGTAAGCGTTATGTCGTTGTTGATTTAGAGACGACAGGGAACTCCTGGAAGGATGGGAAGGATAAAATCACCCAAATTGCAGCTGTTGTAGTGGAAGATGGAGAGATATTAGAGATTTTTTCATCTTTTATTAATCCGAAGAGAGAGATTCCCCTATTTATTACAGAATTAACTGGGATTGATGAAAATCTTGTAAAACAAGCCCCGTTATTTCGAGATGTAGCCCCGATGATTGTTGAGCTATTACAAGGTGCGGCTTTTGTTGCACATAACGTTCACTTTGATTGGAATTTTTTAAATGAAGAATTAAGGCAGGCTGGATATACAGAAGTACATTGTCCTAAAATTGATACAGTTGAATTGGCGCAAATTCTTTTGCCAACAGCTGATAGTTATAAATTACGTGATTTAGCTAAGCAGCATGAACTAGAGCACGATCAACCACATCGTGCGGATAGTGATGCTCTTGCAACAGCGGAGTTGTTTTTACAATTTTTAAGTGAAATTGAAAAGTTACCACTTGTCACATTACAATCGCTTTATGAATTAAGTGATGTTTTCCAAAGTGATATAGCTGATGTACTTTCTGAAAATATTTTAAAGAAAATGATGCATGGTAAAGAAGAGGCAGAGGAGTGTGAGGTGTATCGAAATATTGCGCTTCGAAAGCGGAATTATTCTTTAAGCCTCAGTGAAACATACTCATCTAAATTTGATGCTTTCTTACATAAGACAATCGATAAACTTGAATTGAATATGCCAAAGTTTGAAAAAAGAGAAAGCCAACAAATTATGATGAAGGAAATATATACAGCGCTAAGAGATTCTAGGTTTTCACTGATTGAAGCAGGAACAGGTACGGGGAAGACGCTTGCATATTTACTTCCAAGTATTTATTTCGCAAAGAAAAAAGAAGAGCCTGTCATTATAAGTACACAAACTGTACAATTGCAACAACAAATACTAGAAAAAGAAATTCCTTTATTAAAGAAAATAATGCCATTTTCATTTGAAGCAGCTCTTCTGAAAGGAAGAAAGCATTACCTTTGTCTACACAAATTTGAATATGCTTTGCAAGAGGAAGAGAAAAATTATGATATGGCGCTCACAAAGGCAAAAATTTTAGTGTGGTTATTGCAAACGGAAACTGGCGATCGTGATGAATTAAATATTCCTGAGGGCGGCAAGTTACTTTGGAACCGTATTTGTAGTGATGTACATAGTCCAGGCGGGATGCAAAGCAACTGGTATAGTCGTTGTTTTTATCAAAGAGCAAAGAATAAAGCATTATTTGCAGATATCGTTATTACAAATCATGCGTTATTATTTCAAGATTTTTCAAGTGAAGAACCACTATTTGCTTCATGTGAACATATTATTTTTGATGAAGCTCATCATATCGAGGAAGCGGCGAGTAGAACATTAGGTGAACAGTTCTCATGCATGTATTTTCAATTAGCTTTATCTCGTCTTGGTACGCTAGAAACAGATGATGTACTTTCTAAAGTATATAAAATGATGAAAAAATCAGAGCAAGCATCGCGTTCGACTTTCCGTATGGTGAGTCATAGTTTGAAGGAATTGAAATTTGATGCGGATGAACTATTCCAAATGTTACGGACTTTCGTATTTAAACAAACAAAGCAGGAACAAGGGATGAGCAATATGCCACTCATTTATCGATATAACACGGAAATAGAGAAAGGTAAGTTATGGGATAGCATTACCGAGTTAACAAATCGATTTGTGTATGATGTAAGAAAGTTATTGACTACACTTGAGAAGCAAGCTGAAATATTGCAAAGTAAATTAGAATGGGAGATGCATGTCGTTACAGGTGAATATATGCATTTAATTGAGTTGTTGAGAAAGATGGCACAATCTTTACAATTACTCATTTTAGAAAAAAATTCATACGTGACATGGATGGAGACTGAAACGAAGGGAACGATTCATTCAACAGTTCTATATGCGCAGCCTGTTCATATTGGTGAAAGATTTGCTGATGAATTTTTAACCCAGAAAAAGAGTGTTATTTTCACATCAGCAACGTTAACAGTTAATGATTCATTCGACTATATAAAAGAGGAGCTAGGTTTACATGATTTTGCTCCCAATACATTAAAGGTTCCATCACCATTCCGTTTTGAAGAGCAAATGAAATTAATGGTTTCAACGGATGTACCTTTTATTAAGAAAGCAAGTAATGAAGAATATATTGAGTCTATATCGGCACATATTGCGAAAATAGCGAAAGCTACAAAAGGTAGAATGCTCGTTTTATTCACTTCGTATGAAATGTTGAAAGAAGCGTATACGAATTTGAAAAATGATGAGACATTAGAAGGATATTTATTATTAACGCAAAGTGTGAATAATAAGAGCCGAAGTCGTCTAATCCGAAAATTCCAGGAGTTCGACAAATCGATTTTGTTAGGAACAAGTAGTTTTTGGGAAGGGATAGATATACCTGGAGATGCTCTGAGTTGTCTTGTCATTGTCCGTCTGCCTTTTACCCCTCCTCATCAGCCGATGATGGAAGCAAAAGGAGAGTGGTTAAAAAATCAAGGAGAAGACGTATTTGATAAGTTGGCGCTCCCACAAGCAATCTTGCGTTTCAAACAAGGGTTTGGTCGTCTTATTAGAACAAATACAGATACGGGAACTGTATTTGTATTAGATCGTCGTTTGACAAGTTCTTCCTATGGAAAACGATTTTTACAATCAATCCCAACTGTACCGCTCTATGAAGGACCGTTAGAAGAATTGTTAGTACAGTTAGAAGAATCGTCAAATGAATAAAATTGGAAGAAAAATACGCCTGAAGTACATTTAAACTTCAGGCGTAAAAAATGTGGGTAGGAGGAATTTTATTTTTCTTACTTCTTGTATACAAAATATATTGCTTTTCGATTTGAAACCTTTTTTTGCTGTACATGTCCTGCTATAATAGATGGGTGATGAAGCAGGGGTTGTAAAGAATGTACTCTTATTGTAACCGCATTGCGTTCTTCTATAATTAGAAATTTTTGTGTAACGGAGGAGTTTTTTCATGGATAAGAAAATCGAAGTCCTATCAACGACGCGTATTAAATATTCGTCTGACTTGTATAAAATTGTTGATGGTTTGAATCGTACGTTAAAAGAGCAGGACCTCATGTTCGGATTAGCATTAGACGAAAAAGATAAAGAAACAGCTGTATTTACGATTTACAGAACGTAGTGATACAATGAAAAAGTGGATCTTTACAATCATTATCGTTATCGTTGCTAGCGGAATATATGGGGCATATGTTTATAATAAAGCGATGGAAAAGAAAATTCCAAAAGAGTCAAAGTCTGTAGAAATTGCGAAAGAAAAGGCAAAGCTTACAAAGGTAAATACTGTTGATTATTATAATGGGAAATCTTCATATACAGTCGTACAAGGTACAGATGAAAAAGGAGAACAACTTATCGTTTGGGTGCCTGATAAAAAAGGAAATGTCCTTGTGAAGAAAAAGAGCGAAGGTATTTCTAAAAAAGAAGCTTTGCAAAAATTGGCTGAACAAGCTACAGGAGAAGGTGCTGAGCCGAAGCCGAAACCAAAAGAAATTATAAAAGTAAAATTAGGTGCTCAAAACGATATTCCATTGTGGGAAATTACATATATTGATCAGGAAGATCGTTATACGTATTACTATTTAGAGTTTCAAAATGGGGTTTATGCTGGACACTACAGCATTGAAAAATAGATGTAGGGGGAACTACAAATGAAATTAGCAAAGCGAGTAGCTGCTTTAACACCATCTGCAACTTTAGAAATTACAGCAAAGGCACAAGCATTAAAAGCAGAAGGTCATGATGTAATTGGATTAGGAGCAGGAGAACCTGACTTTAATACGCCAAAACATATTATGGATGCTGCGCATAAAGCGATGTTAGAAGGACATACGAAATATACACCAACAGGTGGATTACAAGCGTTAAAACAAGAAATTGTGAAGAAGTTTACTCGTGATCAAGGAATTGCGTATGATCCATCTGAAATTATTGTATGTAATGGTGCCAAGCATGCATTATATACATTATTCCAAGTGTTACTTGATGAAGGAGATGAAGTTATCATCCCAACTCCTTATTGGGTAAGTTATCCTGAGCAAGTAAAGCTTGCTGGTGGTAAGCCAGTTTATGTAGAAGGTCTAGAAGGCAATGAGTACAAAATTACAGCAAAGCAGCTGCGTGAGGCAATTACAGAGAAAACGAAAGCTGTTATTATTAATTCACCGAGCAATCCAACAGGGATGATTTACAGCAAAGAAGAATTACAACAGCTTGGAGAAGTATGTTTAGAGCATGATATCTTAATCGTTTCAGATGAGATTTATGAAAAATTAATTTATGGTGACGCGGAATATACTTCAATTGCCCAGCTTTCTAATGTATTAAAAGAACAAACACTTATTATTAATGGTGTATCTAAATCACATTCTATGACAGGTTGGCGTATTGGATATGCAGCAGGAAATAAGCAGCTTATTAAAGCGATGACGAACTTAGCGAGTCATAGTACGTCAAACCCTACTTCAATCGCTCAATACGGTGCAATTGCTGCGTATGCAGGCTCACAAGAACCTGTAGAAACAATGCGTCAAGCGTTTGAAGAAAGATTGAACATTATTTATGATAAATTAATTCAAATTCCTGGTTTCACTTGTATTAAGCCACAAGGTGCTTTTTACTTATTCCCAAATGTAAAAGAAGCCGTAGCGTTAGCTGGGTATGATACAGTTGATGAGTGGGCAAAAGCATTATTAGAAGAAGAAAAGGTGGCTCTTGTTCCAGGTACAGGATTTGGTGCACCAAATAACGTTCGATTATCGTATGCGACATCTCTTGAGCAAGTTGAGAAAGCATTAGAACGAATTCATACGTTCATGAAAAGTAAAGTACAGGCTTAATCGTCTGTTTCTTGTAGTAAATGGCAAAAAACCTCCCTATATATAGGGAGGTTTTTTTGACGAATTGTGGCAAAAAGAAATGGCTAAAGGTGTGTTATACTAGAGAACGAGGTGTTTGGTGATGAAAAAGAAAATGATGTTACAATGGTTTGAACAGGGAAGCATAGCGATTCCTAAATTGCTTATGATGCATTATAAAAAGCTAGGTTTAAATGAGACGGAATTTATGGTAGTACTTCATGTACACACATTTTTAGAATCAGGTAATTCGTTCCCGACTCCTTCAGAGATTTCAGAACGGATGACGATAACAGAAATGAAATGCATGGAAGTGATTCAGACTTTAATCCAAAAAGGTTTTTTAGCACTAGAAGGTGGACGAAGATCTGAAGCGATGATGTGTGAAAGTTATTCTTTACAACCACTGTGGGAAAAAATATTGCACTTTTTAATGAATGAATCTATAGAGGAAGAGCAAAAAGAACAAAAGCAAATTCAAGTAAATTTATATACAGTATTTGAAAAAGAATTCGGAAGACCACTTTCGCCATTTGAATGTGAAACATTAGGGATGTGGGAAGATCAAGATCAACACCATCCGAATTTAATTCAAGCGGCTCTTCGTGAAGCTGTTATGAGTGGTAAACTTAATTTCCGGTATATTGATCGTATTTTGTTTGAGTGGAAAAAGAACGGAATTAAAACGGTAGATCAAGCGCAAAATCAAGGCCAGAAATTTAGAGCGAATCAACAACGCACACAGCAAACGACAAAACAAGAGACGAAATTTACTGGGAAAGTGCCTTTTTATAATTGGTTGGAGCAGTAGTGTAGGAGGAAAGATATGTTGAACAAAACGCAAATTCGTTATTGTTTAGATACAATGGCGGATATGTATCCAGAAGCGCATTGTGAATTAATTCATGATAATCCATTTGAACTTGTAATCGCAGTGGCATTATCTGCGCAATGTACAGATGCACTTGTGAATAAAGTGACGAAAAACTTATTTCAAAAATATAAAACACCAGAAGATTATTTAAGTGTGTCTTTAGAAGAATTACAACAAGATATACGTTCCATTGGATTGTTTAGAAATAAGGCGAAAAATATTCAAAAATTGTGCCGGATGTTACTAGATGATTATAACGGGAAAGTTCCAGAAGACCGTGATGAGCTGACGAAATTACCAGGAGTAGGGAGAAAGACAGCGAATGTAGTTGTTTCGGTAGCATTTGGGATTCCAGCGATTGCTGTTGATACGCATGTAGAGAGAGTGAGTAAACGGTTAGCAATTTGTAGATGGAAAGATTCTGTGTTAGAAGTGGAAAAGACATTGATGAAGAAGATTCCAATGGATGAGTGGGGAGTTACACACCACCGTATGATTTTCTTCGGACGTTATTACTGTAAGGCGCAGCGACCACAATGTGAAGAGTGTCGATTACTAGAAATATGTCGCGAAGGAAAGAAACGAATGAAGGGGAAATAAAGGATGGAGCGAGTTATAGAAATACCGAAAGAGTTTCGGTGCGTACCATTTTTTAAAGAGAGTGCAAATTCGATTACGTATCACACAGACCAATCTTTTGAAGAAATAATACAAAATACTTACTTTATATTTGATATTGAAAGAAAATATGAGCCATGGAATGAAATTGAAACAAGTATTCCAGCGGTGTTAAATATATGGAAAAGCAAGCATGAAGAAATTGCTATACTATTTCGGAACAGAAAAAAACAAGAAGCTGAGGGTCCGATGATTCTTTTTGCAGCACACTTGCTATCGATTGTATATTGGCTAAATGAGAAGCCTGTTCATAGTTTGTATGAGATACAAGTAAATACGAATGAATTGGAAGCACAACCTGTTAATTTTATAGAACGATACTCATTTATTATAAAGAAACCGAGTAATTATCATTCGTATATTCAATTAGCACAGTTGTATATTGAAATAGAAAAGCTACATGTTAAGAAAATGATAACAAAAAAGAAGTCCTTTTCTCGTTAAGAGTAAGGACTTCTTTTTTGTTATTAAGACTCTGATGTAACAACATCTCCGTCTGCGTGAGGTGTATCTCCTCCGGTATTCTGTTGGTGCTGCTCTTCTTCAGCTTTTTTTCTAGCTTCTTCTTCAGCTTTTTTTCTAGCTTCTTCTTCAGCTTTTTTCTTAGCTTCCTCTTCAGCTTTCTTCTTAGCCTCTTCTTCAGCAGCTTTCTTTTGAGCTTCTTCTTGCTGTTTACGTTGTTGTTCTTGTTCTTGTTGCTGTTGTTGCTGTTGTTGCTGTTGTTGCTGTTGTTGCTGTTGTTGCTGTTGTTGCTGTTGTTGCTGCTTACGCTGATCTTCTTCAGCTTTTTTTGTAGCTTCTTCTTGTTTTAGTTTATCTTCATTGGCCTTTTTCAGGGCCTCTTCGTCAACCTTCTTCTTAGCCTCTTCGTCAGCTTTTTTCGCATCTGGAGTTCCGCCAGGGGCAGTGAAGGATGCACCAACTGCAGGGCTTGTTCCAGTACCCTTTTTCGCTACTACAGAGAAACTGTAAGTAACACCTGGTTTAATACCACCAAGAGTAGCTGTCGTACCGCTTACTGATAAGCTACCACTAGAACCGTCAGTAGCTTTATAGCTTGCTGCGTATGCATCAACATCTGATGATGGTCCAGACCAGTTCAGTGTCACTGTGCTAGCGCCATCGAAAGCGACATTAAGGCCACTAGGTGGATCTACTTTAATTTGTTTAACTGCATCTTTTTTCGCACCTTTTACGTACAATTCTCCGTTTATTTCTTGAACAGAAGAAGGACGTTCGAAACGAGATTTATCTGTAGCGAATTTGCTCATCATTACTTGGAACATTTGTTGTGCAATTTTAGTATAACGATCGCTAATGTAATTTTCTGGACCATTCTTTTCGTAACCAGTCCACACAGCCATCGTATATTGTGGTGTATATCCAGCGAACCAGCTATCTCTGTTCGCATCAGCTGGGATGCCATATTTTTTTATATCTTTTGCATCAAAGTTTTGTGTTCCTGTTTTACCAGCAACGTCGAATCCAGAAACATATGCTGTTGGCCCTGTACCGCCAGAACCAGGTTTTACTACGTCACGAAGAACATCAGTAACCATGTAAGCTGTATGGTCGTGCATTGCACGTTGTTCTTTCGGTTTAAAGCTTTTCTTTTTCCCGTCTGGGAAGATGACTTCTTTTACGAAGTGAGGTTTATTATAAACACCGTCATTTCCAAATGCTGCATAAGCTCCAGCGACATCTAACGGAGAGCCTTCATTACTACCGATTGCAGTAGATTCATATGCTTTCCCATCTTTAAACGTCATTCCTAAACCTTCAGCAAACTCTTGTGCCTTAGGAATACCGACTGCTTGAGCTGTTTTTAAAGCCGGGATGTTTAATGACTTCTTCAATGCTTCACGAAGTGAAACGTCACCTTTAAAATTACCTGTAGCATTTTTAATCTTTGTGCCATCAGAGTAAGTATATTCAGAGTCATTTAATTGATGATAAGTAGACCATTGAAGGTTTTCAATTGCAGGACCATAGTCGAAAATTGGTTTCATTGTTGAACCAACTTGGCGTTTTAAATCAACTGCCATATTATGACCTTTGAAAGTAGACTTACTTTCTTTACGACCAGCGCCGATTGCTCGAACTTCTCCAGACTGAGTATCCATAAATACGAATGATCCTTGGAATTGATCGTTTGGATACTTGATGAGATTCCCATCCATAATTTTTTCAGCGTAATCCTGAGCATCTTGATCAAGTGTTGTATGAATCGTTAAACCGTCTGAACCGATATTTATATCAGGGTATTCTTTTTCAACTTCCTTTACAACAGCATCTATAAATGCCTGATACTTCATTTCAGTCACTTCTGAAGATGGAAGAAGTCCTTGTGTTACAGGGATTTGCATTGCATCATTCATTTCTTGTTTCGTTATATACCCGTGTCGGTTCATTAATGTTAATACGATATTACGACGTTTCGTTGCTCTATCAACGTTATCTGGTTTTGTTGGATCATAAATGTTAGGACCTTGGGGTAAACCAGCGAGCATTGCAGCTTCGTGTAGTTGTATGTCTTTTAAATCTTTGCCGTAATATTTTTTTGCTGCTGTTGAAATACCGTAAGAGCGATTACCGAGGTTAATCTTATTTAAGTACATTTCTAAAATTTCATGTTTTGAGTACTGTTGCTCTAACTTATAAGATAAGTACCATTCCTGCACTTTTCTTTTTGCAGTTTTGTCCATCGTTAGAAAATAGTTTTTAACTACTTGCTGTGTAATCGTACTACCACCTTGTGATCCAAAACCACCAGTGACATTTTCCATGACTGCCATTCCAGTACGTCTAAAATCAATTCCATTATGATCGTAGAAACGAGCATCCTCAGTCGCAAGGAATGCACTTTCAATTACTTTTGGAATTTGATCGTATGTAACATGGGTTCGTTTTTCAGCACCGTATTCATAGAAGAAATTCCCGTTTTTATCAAGGAATTTTGTTGATAAAGGATTGACTAGCTTTGATTTGTCTAGTTTTGGAGCGTCCTTTACCATAACAAAGAAGGCCGAAACGCCAGCTACGAGACCGACGATACCAAGAAGTAGACAACCTATAAGAAATCTCTTGAAAAAGGAACCTTTTTTCTTTGGTTTTTCTTCTTTATTATTTGTTTCTTTCGTTTGATTTTTTACATGATTTCGTTCTGTACGAGAACGATAATTATCTGACATTATACTTTCTCCTACCTTTCATTCTCTCCCCCAAAAGTCGAAAAAAGAGCCTTAGTGATGACTCTATCACGAAAAATAAACCGTGTCTAGTACGCGGATATAATCAATTCGAGGGTGATAACCGCATGATAATAAAGACCCATGCTCTTCTATTTCTTGTTTTGTAATCGATTTACGTCCACCAGTGTTTTGACGATTCCAAAATGCAATAATATGTTTTGCATCTAATAAATAAAATTCATCAAAAAGTGTAAATTTAATAATAACAAATGCAATTCCATTATGAGCGACTACTTGCTTCATATGTTCAATTTGATGAAGGTGGAAGTTTTGAAGTGGAAAACTGGTTTTATTTTTAGTTTCTTTCGCTTCAAAATCGATGTATTTCCCTTTGTATACACCGTTGTAATCTGTTGTAGAAGGTTGTTTGAAATACGCTTCTTTTACCACTGCAGCACTTCGAGCGGGGTAATCTACTTTTACAATTTGAAGAGGTGTAGGTTTTTTATGTACGCATGCAATATTATGGGTTAAGTAATATTGATTGGTTTCATTCAATTCCTCTTCAAGGGACATACCTCTATTACTGTAAGTATGTTTTTTTATTGGTGTTTTATGAGGTTGTGAAGCTTGATCGTACCTTTTTCCATTTGGGTAACGAATGGTCATATTTTGTCCACTCCCAACTTGATAAGAATTACTTACAAAGGTGATTATATCAAAAAATGAAAAAAGATGTGACCTTTTTCAAGAAAGGTATGGTGACTTACTCATGTTTCGATGGAATGACTATGAAAAAATTAAACAGAACCGTAATGATATTTTTTGTACAGAAGAGGAAAAAGTTATAGTTCTTACTATTAAGGAGAGAACGGATGTAGCTAACGTAGATAATATTTCACGTACACAATCTTACCAAGAATATTATTTGAGAAATAGAGAAATTAGATGGTCTTTTTTAGCGAGTATGGTTTCAAGGAATGGGGGATGGAACATGACAGATTTAGAAGGAGAATATTATTCTAATCTTTTATCTCAAACAGTTAAGAGACGATTATTTCTTTTGTATGAGAAAGCCAATTGGCTCATTTTCTTAGATGCATTTCCTCAACTATTACTGTATGAGGAAAGTAAAAAGAGATGTGCGCCGCTCTTCCATTTGTTACAATTTTTCAACATATCAATTTTTATGGAAAAAGAATGGGTCGCGTTTTGGGAGAAAAAAGATATAAATAGGCTTATGACGGCACTTATTATTAATGAACAAAATAAAATTCAAAAACCAGTAATTGAGAATGCATACTTTCAAAAACACGTATTTGATACTGCACTGTTCAAATTTCAAGAAATATTTCATGTTAGTGCAGTTATTTTTCCAACGGTGGAAGGGGGAATGTATGGATTTTCAGTTTATCAATTTGAAACGTTGCAAAAACGTATAGAACTGGGGAAGCAATTAGCTTGGTTACTATTTCATTCAAAGTATAAGTCTTCTTTTTATAAATTTGCAGTGCAAACTAGGCATACAGGGTCAAGAATGGATTATGAATGTAATATAAGGGGAATTAGAAAATCATGTACGCCGGCTCTTCGGGAAGTGTATTCTATTGTCACTCATGAAAAATTAATTGAAAAAGATTGGTTTAGTGAAGGGTTGGAAATAGATTCATTATTTTTACTTGAAAAACCTAAGGGAGAAATTAATATAACAGAATGGTATAGAAAGAAGAGGGAGCAAATACATACTCTTTCTATATTAAGTAGTTTTGTTAAAAGAATAGATGAGTTCATGATATAATAAAGAAGTCCCGCCTTCTTAAATGAAGGCGGGACTTCTTTATTAAAAGTAATAAGCTCTACAACAAGTTACTTTCTAATCGGTTATTTGTCGGCAGTACGACTTTAACTTCAACATTTATCGAAAGCGAAGAGGTAAGATAGACTAGAAAATAGTTGTTTGTAAAAGCCACTTTGGTTAAAGTGTCATTTTATCCCGCTATTTGCGGACAGTAAAACTCCCACCTCAAAATTTGGCTGGAGCAAAGAAGGTAGGTGGAAGCCCTGCTGTCCGTAAACACCCGATTGGTGCGGGTTGATAATCAGTGGGGGATGAACAAAACCCCACTGATTAAAGTTTCACTTTATGTAGCGGGGAAATTTGGACCATCAAGCTTTGGATTACCAGTCTCAGGTTGGTTTTGTTGTTTGTTTTGCTTTTTCTTTTTTTCGTTTTTATTTTTTGCCATCGTAATACACCTCCTTTTTGTATTGTTACCATTTCTAATAATGGCATACTAAATGATTTCTTTGACGAATATCAACTAGTTTTGTCATGTGAGAAGGAGTAATTAATCAATCGGCGAAATTACATGACAAAGGAAAGGCAAAGAAGGGGGCGTTTTAAATATGGCGATGGTTCAGAAGGAAGATGTTATGAAAAAAATGGATCAAATGTTAAGTTCTCTCGATTTGCTGGAAATGAAGATTGGGATTAGAATGAATCATGCATTGAAGGATAAAGGTGAAAAAATATGCAATAAGATAGAAATAACAGAAATGCATATAGAACATATGGAAAATAAATTAGTGCATCACGAAGAAAAAGGGAGCTGGGTAAAGACATTTCAAAACGTCGTAGTGAGTGCATAATAAGGTGGGAACAAAATGGGACATGAAGCATTAATCCAGTCTTCGGAGAAGTTAATGCAGTATAATGATGAAGCGAATGTGAAAAAAAGAGAGATGGCTGAATATGATTTTTATAAGGATATGAAGCCATTTGTTGATATTGTAGATGCGGAGTTAGAGATGTGGAAAGAATTAGCTTATAGGTGGATAAAGGAAGAACGACCTAAGTATATACATGTACAACAAATTGATCAAGTGTATGATAATTTACAAACTAATGTGCTACAATGTTTTGTTAATAAGGGAAAAGGCAAACGTTTCTTTGAAACTCATCAAGCTATTTCGTATACTTTGCAAAATATCGTAGATCAATGTAAATAACAAGAGGGAAAACCCTCTTGTTTTTTTATGCCTCTGTCACTGTTGTAGGTTTTGTTGCACCGTTTATTTCTAACTCTCGTATTAATGTTCGGTAATCTGATATGCATACTTTTCCTTCAAGATAACAATGTCTTGCAAAGTCTAACAGTTCATTCGAATTTTCTGTGTAATACCCCTTTTTTTGAGAAAACGCTTGTTTTAAATCCCCTAATACCATGTTGATTCCTCCCCCATGAGAATCTTCTTCCTTATTATCATAGCATGGAAGGGTTTACTTTCTAATTTTTTTAAAAATTTAAACTTCCGACAAAAACAGACAGGTACTCCGTCACACATTTTATTTTATAGGTACATATTCTATATGTAGAAACTTATGCCAAGGAGGAGAGAATGCATGTTTCAACAACCTAATGTATATCAGCAAGCAAATCCATATGCACAGCAAAATATGTACCAATATAATGAGGATACATATTTGCGATATAATATGTATCCTTTCGAGCCTCATTATGGAAACCAAAATTATTATCAACCATTTGAAGTGTCTTTTGGGAATCAACCGCAGCAAGCGCATATGAATCAACCGCAACAAGCATATACGAATCAACCACAGCAAGCGTATATGAATCAACCGCAACAACCACACATGAATCAGTCGCAACAAGCGTATATGAACCAACCGCAACAACCGCACATGGATCAGTCGCAACAACCGCATATGAATCAGCCGCAGCAAATGTATACGAATCAACCACAGCAAGCGTATATGAATTCACAAAACTACATGTCGCCAGCTCAATATGTAAATCAACAAGCTATGTTTTATCCACCAAAACAACCATATCCAACGATGAATAAACAAAAGCAACAGCAACAGCAACCAAGTCAGTTTTCTAGTTTTGTTTCACAATTTAAATCATCAGATGGTAACTACGATGTAAATAAAATGATGAACACGGCTGGACAAATGATGAACGCGATGAATCAAGTAACAGGGATTGTTAAGCAAGTCGGGGGCTTTTTTGGTAAATAATAGTAGGGGGTTGTCTATAATAGGTATTACGTATGAAATTGGATACTAGACAAATTTCCATGAAATAAATGGGTATATATAACAAGCGGCTTTAGCCCCTCGCTCATATTGTAAAGTGTAGTCAGATTTTTTTAATGAGAGAGGAGAGAAAAAACTATGCATCATTGTCATCCTTGCTTTGGAGGGCATAAGCCTGTAGGACCTATTTGTACGACAGCTCCTGTCATTCATCCAACGAAACAATGCGTAACACATTCTTTTTCAACAACGGTGGTGCCACACATTTTTCCAACCCATACAACGCATGTTCATCATCAACAAATTAAAAATCAAGGCTTCTTCCCACAAACAAACTCGAACGTAAACGTTGTAGATCCTGGTGATCCAGGATTTGGCGGTGGATCTGTTGGTGGATTTGGCGGTGGATGTGGACCATGCGGTCATGGCCATCATCACCATGGGCATCAAATATCACCATTTGGACCAGGACCGAATGTATCACCATATGGACCAGGACCGAACGTATCACCATATGGACCAGGACCGAACGTATCACCATTTGGACCAAATATCGGACCAAACGTTGGTGGAATGTTTAAAAAGTAAATGATATGTTAGAACTAGCGAAATGCTAGTTCTTTTTTTGTAATTGGAGTGTTGATATGAAGGTTGTTGCTGTAACAGGATATAAGCCGTTTGAACTTGGAATATTTAAAAATGATCATCCAGGAGTAGAGTGTATAAAAAAGGCGCTGCGTCGTAAATTAACTGTTTTTGTAGAAGAAGGTTTGGAGTGGGTTATTATAAGTGGTCAGTTAGGAGTAGAGCTATGGGCTGCTGAAGTTGTTTTTGAAATTCAAGTAGAATATCCAAATTTAAAATTAGCTGTATTTACTCCTTTTTTAGAACAAGAGGAAAATTGGAAGGAAGATAACCGTGAATATTACGAATTTATTCTTTCACAAGCAGATCATATTGATAGTATTACGAAACGGAAGTACGAAAGCCCAGAGCAATTTAAATTAAAGAATCAATTTTTTATTGAAAAAAGCGATGCACTTTTAGCTGTATATGATGAAGAAAAGTCTGGGAGCCCTAAATATATTGTAGAAGCAGCTAAGAAAAAAGGAGAAATAGAAAATTATCACAGTTATTTCATTCTTTTTTCTGATTTACAAGATATAATGGAAGAGGAACAGTGGAATAATGCAGAGTAATATGTAATATAGTACTCGTATATTTGATTGACAAAAGGCGTTGTTTCTGAAAAAATTTAGTTAATGAAAGCTTTGGCAAAAATTTGAGGTGAAGAAAATGATTTCGGATAAAATTAAATTAACAGCGAAAGATATTTTAGAAAAAGAATTTAAAACAGGTATGAGAGGTTATCAACAAGAAGAAGTAGATAAGTTTCTTGATATGATTATTAAAGATTATGAAGCTTTTCATAAGGAATTTGATCAATTAAAACAACAAAATGCTCGTTTGAAACGTGAATTAGAAGAACAAAAAGTAGCGGCAACACAAGTTCCGCAACAACCGGTACAAACACCAGTTGCACAACCAGTGTATAACAATACGAATACGGATATTTTAAAACGTCTATCTAATTTAGAAAAAGCTGTATTTGGAAGTAAGTTATACGAATAAATTAAGGTAACAAAAAGGTTAAAGCATTTTACATAGAAAAAAACATTGCAAAATCTTTTTGTTTCCACTATACTAATGTTTGTCATAACGTTTGGGTAATCGCTGCAACGCCAACGTTGTAGAGGAAAGTCCATGCTCGCACGGCCTGAGATGGCTGTAGTGTTCGTGCCTAGCCAAGTCATAAGCTAGGGTATTCTGGCTGCAAGGCTGGTTTAACGGCAGGGAAAAAACCTAAGTCCTTTCGGATATGGTTTGACTACCTTTAAAGTGCCACAGTGACGAAGTCCTTGAAGAAATGATAGGAGTGGAACGAGGTAAACCCCACGAGCGAGAAACCCAAATAATGGTAGGGGAATCTTTTCCAAGGAAATGAACGACGGAAAAGGACAGGTTTTCGTAACCTGTAGATAGATGATTACCACCGGAGTACGAGGCGTGGGCCGTTTGCAGTACAAAGGAACAGAACATGGCTTACAGAACGTTATGAACCAACTATGAAATAACTCAGCTCTCCTTTGTTAGAGGAGGGCTTTTTATTTGTATGAAGTTATAAGTTGTGAGTTAAAATGGTAAGTGAGAATATTCTTCGTAATATGTGATAATTAATAGGACAACATGTTATTAATTATTGTTTGATTATACATAAGAGGTGAATGCAAATGGGAAAAGTTACTTTAATTGCAACAGCGGCAATGGGTATTGAAGCGTTAGTTGCCCGAGAAGTTCGCGATCTTGGTTATGAATGTGAAGTGGAAAACGGAAAGGTAACGTTTGAAGCGGATGAAAAAGCGATTTGTCGTACGAATTTATGGTTACGTACTGCAGACCGTGTGAAAATTAAAGTCGGCGAATTTAAAGCAACAACATTCGATGAGTTATTTGAAAAAACAAAAGCGTTAAACTGGGGAGATTATATTCCAGAGAACGGAGAATTTCCTGTTATTGGGAAATCTTTGAAATCAACATTATTTAGCGTTTCAGACTGCCAACGTATCGTTAAAAAGGCTGTTGTTGAGAAATTAAAAACAACGTATAGACGCACAACTTGGTTTGAAGAAGATGGACCGTTATTCCGTATTGAAATTGCAATGCTCAAGGATATTGCGACGTTAACAATCGATGCGAGTGGTGTAGGTCTTCATAAACGTGGATACCGTCTTGAGCAAGGTGAAGCGCCTTTAAAAGAAACATTAGCTGCGTCTTTAATTAAGTTAACAAACTGGAAGGCGGATCGTCCTTTCGTTGATCCTTTCTGTGGATCTGGTACAATTCCAATTGAAGCTGCATTAATTGGACAAAATATCGCACCAGGATTTAACCGAGGCTTTGCATCGGATGAATGGGGCTGGGTTGGTAAACAAAATTGGCGCGAAGCTCGTCAAGAAGCTGAAGATTTAGCTAATTATAATCAACCATTGCAAATCATTGGATCAGATATCGATCACCGTATGATAAGAGTTGCCCAAGATAACGCAGAAGAAGTTGGATTAGGGGATCTTATATCATTTAAACAAATGCAAGTAAAAGATTTCACGACAAAAGAGGAATATGGCTATGTTGTAACGAATCCTCCATACGGAGAACGTTTAAGTGAAAGAGCGCTTGTTGAAAAATTATATAAAGAAATGGGAGAGGTATTCCGCCCATTAGATACGTGGTCAATGTATTTATTAACAAGTTATGAAGCATTTGAGAAATGTTATGGGAAAGATGCATCGAAAAAGCGTAAACTGTTTAACGGATTTATCCGTACAGATTACTATCAATACTTCGGAAAGCGTCCACCGCGTAATTCATAGTATAAAACTCCTCCAGCACGCATATACTGGCTATTATGTAATGCGTAAAGGAGGAAGTGATATGGATAGTTTCCAATTATCGATGATTCAAAAAGCTATTCACCGTACGTATGATGAGCTCGGAAAAGAAGTGGATAGTCAAGGTGCAATTGTAGATGGAATACAAAAAGCGCAGGAAGAATATTTGTCAGCTCTTTCACATGAAACAGCGATTGATAAACGTTATTTAAGGTCATTAATATAGAAAAAAATTTTCCTTTTTCGAAAGGAAAATTTTTTTTCGTGTATTTCTATGTATTGTAACAGGGGAAAGTGGCTGCACACATGTGAGTAGCAGTTGCTATATCTTTTTATAGAAAAACTGTTTGGTTGGAGGCTAAGGATGTTTACTGAGAATAGGTTACCATTTGAAGTAGGAAAACAAGATAATTTTTATGATAAGTTGAATGAGTGGATTGGAGATGTGTTTTACGACATTCTTCCGGAAAAAGGCTTTGAAGAGCGTGATGAACAGATTTTTATGGCGTTTCAGTTAGAGCGCGCTTTCCAAGAGAAGAAAGTTATGTTTGCAGAAGCAGGTGTAGGAACAGGGAAAACAATTGTATATCTTTTATATGCAATTTGTTATGCACGTTATACAGGGAAGCCGGCTATTATCGCTTGTGCAGATGAAACGTTAATTGAGCAGCTTGTGAAAGAAGAAGGAGACATTGCTAAGTTATCTGAAGCATTAGGGCTATCTGTTGATGTTAGACTTGCGAAGTCAATGGATAATTATTTATGTTTACGTAAACTTGAAGATGTTATGAGTGGACGAGCTCCAGAAGTAATTGAAGATGTATATTACGAATTACCTCAGTTCGTATTCGATCATGGTACGATGCAGAACTTTACTCACTATGGTGATCGAAAAGAATTTCCACTGTTAAATGACGAGGAATGGTCAAAGGTAAACTGGGATTACTTCCAAGATTGCTTCACTTGTGATTCTCGTCATCGTTGTGGTCAAACTCTTTCGCGCGAGCATTATCGTAAAGCGGCAGATTTAATCATTTGTTCTCAAGATTTCTATATGGATCATATTTGGACGTACGAAGCTCGCAAACGTGAAGGACAAATTCCGTTATTACCAGAAAGTAGTTGCGTTGTATTCGATGAAGGGCATCTTGTAGAATATGCAGCTCAAAAAGCTTTAACGTACCGTTTAAAACAAACGATGATGGAGCAACTTTTAACGAGATTATTACAAAATGATATTCGTGAAGAGTTCGCACATTTAGTAGAAGAAACAATTTGGCAAACTGAACAATTCTTTGGGGTACTACAAGAGAATAAAAAGGAAATTGAAGGTTCTGATCGTTTAGAAATTACTGTGACAGAAAAGGTAACTGCAGAAGCGAAAAGACTTTATGCGAAAATCGGTGAAGTCGGTGATGCATTAGTATTTGAAAGTGAAATGCATACAGTAAACACATACGATTTAAATATTGTTGATGAGCATTTAGATGTGTTAGAGCATTCACTTCGTCTTTTCATGCACGAGAAAAATGTAATTACGTGGGGTGAAGAAGGCGATGGTGCTTTCACGTTAGTTATTATGCCGCGTGCAGTTGAAGAAGTGTTACAAGAAAAAGTATTCTCGAAGAAGATTCCATATATTTTCTCTTCTGCGACATTATCTGACAATGATTCGTTCGCATTTACTGCAAATAGTCTAGGGGTAAAAGATTACTTATCATTCTCAGTTGCTTCGCCGTTTGATTATGAAGAGCAAATGACAGTAAACTTACTTCCGTATACGAAAGAAAATGAATGGGAAAGAAAGTGTCAATATACACTTGAAAATATACAAAAAACAAATGGACGTACACTCGTATTATTCCGTACAACGCAAGAACTTGCAGCGTTTAAAGAATATGTAAGTAAAGAGCAAATGTCAGTTCCGTTCCTATATGAAGGAGATCAAGAAATTAGTCAGCTCGTTTCTCGTTTCCAAAATGAAGAAGAGACTGTACTTTGTGCCGTTCATTTATGGGAAGGTTTAGACATTCCAGGTTCATCATTATCACATGTTATTATTTGGTCATTACCATTCCCTCCAAACGATCCTGTGTTTGAGGCGAAGCGTAAACATGTGAATGATCCATTCTGGGACGTAGATGTGCCTTATATGATTTTACGTCTTCGACAAGGAATTGGACGTTTAATTCGTACAAGTGAAGATAAAGGTGCTATATCATTATTCTTATCAGATAATGAAGATGAAAAAGTGATAGAAGCAGTGAAGAAAGTACTTCCGGTAGAAGGAAAAGTACTTTAAGCGAAAAAATGTTGTAGGGAAAAGTTTGGCATTTGCCAAGCTTTTTTTCTATTAGAAAAGGAATTTATGTTTCAGTGTCGAAATAAGTTTGAGGTAGAAAAAGGAGGTTTTTTATACTATGACAGTTGCTACATATGAAGTGGAAAAACAATTTTTAACATATGTGAAGAAGATAGAGAATTACGGAGAGGCATTAAGCTTAATGTTTTGGGATTTAAGAACAGGTGCACCAAAGCAAGGAGTAGACCAGCGTTCAGAAGTAATTGGAATGCTTTCATCCGAAGTGTTTGCGATGTCGACTTCAGATGAGATGGGGAACTATTTAACTGAACTAGAATCTTTAATTGTTGAAAATAAACTTTCTGAAACGACAAAGAAAATGGTTGAAGAGTGTCGTAAAGAATATGATAGAAATAAGAAAATTCCACAAGCGGAATATGAAGCGTATGTGAAATTAGAAGCGAAAGCGGAAAGTGTATGGGAAGAAGCTCGCGAAAAATCTGACTTCGAAATGTTCCGTCCGTATTTAGAAAAAATTGTTGAATTCAAAAAGAAGTTTATTACATATTGGGGTTACGAAACGTACAAATATAACACGCTATTAGACATGTATGAGCCGGGAATCACAGTAGAAGTGTTAGATCATGTATTTGGTCAACTACGTGAACGTATCGTTCCGCTTGTGAAAGAAATTTCTGAGTCTAAAAAAGAATTAAAAACAAATGCTTTAGCTGAACATTTTTCAAAAGAAAAACAAAAGAATTTTACTTTAGAGTTATTAAAACAATTGAACTATAACTTTGAAGCGGGTCGTCTTGATGAAACGGTACATCCTTTTGAAATTACATTAAATAGAGGGGATGTTCGTATTACGACTCGTTACGATGAGAAAGACTTCCGTATGGCTGTTTTCGGCACGATTCATGAATGTGGTCATGCTGTATATGAACAAAATATTGCGGAGGAATTTGAAGGTACACCGCTATGTAGTGGAACTTCTATGGGTATTCATGAGTCACAATCATTATTCTTTGAGAACTTTATCGGTCGTAATAAATCATTCTGGAAGAAAAATTATGATTTATTAAAAGAGTATAGCGATGGTCAATTCAATGATATATCAGTAGATGAGTTTTATGATGCGATTAACGAATCGAAGCCATCGTTTATTCGTATAGAAGCAGATGAGCTTACATATCCGCTTCACGTCATGGTTCGTTATGAACTTGAGAAAGAATTATTTGATGGTACATTACAAGTGAAGGATTTGCCAGCGGCTTGGAATGATAAGATGGAAGCATATTTAGGAATTCGTCCGGAAAACGATGCACAAGGTGTATTGCAAGATGTTCACTGGGCTGGTGGTTCATTTGGATACTTCCCATCTTATGCGCTTGGTTATATGTATGCAGCGCAATTTAAACATAGGATGCTAAAGGATATTCCAAACTTTGATGCATTATTAGAAGAAGGAAACGTGACACCAATTCGTGAATGGTTAACAGAGAATATTCACCAATATGGCAAAACGAAAAAACCACTTGAAATTTTAAAAGATGTGACAGGTGAAGGTTTAAATGCAAACTACTTAGCTGATTATTTAGAAGCTAAATATAAAGAGATTTATGAGTTATAAAACAGGAGCTGCTTAATTGCAGCTTTTTTTTATGAGGGAGTGAGAGAAATGGGCTATATGTTTACAGTAATGTCGCGAGCGGAAGCAGAAGAAATTGCATATAACTGGCATTATGAAGGGGAGTATTCCTTTTATGATATAGAGGCAGATGAAGAAGATTTAGCTGAGTTTTTAGAGGATGAGAGTAGAGGGAATCATACATTTTCTGTGAAGGAAAATGGTACTCTCATTGGTTTCTTTAGTTTTAGTAACATAAATAATCAAACGGTTGATATAGGTCTTGGAATGAGACCTGATATAACTGGGAATGGATTTGGTCTACAGTTCGTAAAAGCTGGACTAGCTTTTAGTAAAGAAAAATACGGATGCAATTATATAACACTATCGGTAGCGGCATTTAATGAAAGAGCGATTAAAGTGTATAAAAGAGCAGGATTCGAAGCTGTTGGAACATTTATACAGAAAACAAATGGTAGTTGTTTTGAGTTTTTGAAAATGAATTATATATGTAAAAATGATTAAAAAACAGAGGAGAGCTTCTGTTTTTTTATTTTGATGTAGAAATAAATGATGTTTTTTTGTACTTGTTGTAATTAGAAGTTTTGAAATTTTGGAAGAGGATGTGTATGATTGAAGTTTAGTAGCAAATAGCAAGTTTAGTAAGGAGAGGTAGTATGATTACAATTAAAACGAAAAATGAAATAGATTTGATGCATGAATCTGGGAAGTTACTAGCTTCTTGTCATAGAGAAATCGAAAAAATGATGAAACCAGGAATAACGACACAAGAAATTGATACGTTTGTTGAAGCGTATTTAGAAGAGCATGGTGCCAGATCCGAACAGAAAGGGTATAACGATTATCCATACGCAATATGTGCATCTGTGAACAATGAAATGTGTCATGGGTTTCCAACAGATGTTCCTTTAAGTGAAGGCGATATTGTGACAATTGACATGGTAGTAAACTTAAATGGTGCGCTTTCGGATTCTGCATGGACGTATATAGTTGGAGATATTTCTGATGAAGCAAAAAGGTTATTGTTAGTAGCAGAGAGTGCTTTATATAAAGGGATTGAGCAAGCAATAAGTGGTAACCATGTTGGAGATATTGGATACGCAATTGAAAGTTATGTAGCCTCTGAAGGGTTTTCTGTTGCAAGAGACTTTACGGGACACGGAATTGGTAAAGAAATTCATGAGGAACCAGCAATTTTTCATTTTGGTAAGCCAAGGCAAGGACAAGAATTACAAGAAGGAATGGTAATTACAATTGAACCTATTGTAAATGCCGGTATGCGATATTCTAAAGTAGATTTAAACGGATGGACTGCACGGACGATGGATGGGAAATTATCTGCACAGTATGAGCATACAATTGCGATTACGAAGGATGGTCCTATCATATTAACGACGTTGTAATATGAAATGTGAAAGTTTGAAAAACTCGAACGAAAATGGTATTTTCATAAAATTCGTACGTGTTTTTTCGATAAATGCTTTTCAAAGTGAAAAAAGTGCGTTATAATCCTTCTATAAAATAAATAGTTAGCTACACTCATATAATCGCGGGGATATGGCCTGCAAGTTTCTACCGAAGTACCGTAAATACTTTGACTATGAGTGAGGACGAATATATTTGCTTGTTTAGCATTCTTTTTTGCGAAACTCCAAAAGCGCGTCTCTCACTTGTAACGAGTGGTGGCGGCTTTTGGAGTTTTTTATTGCATAAGAGGGGGAACAAACATGAAAGTATTACAAGAAAAGATTTTGAACGAAGGAAAGGTTTTATCTGGTGACGTATTAAAGGTAGATGCATTTTTAAATCATCAAATTGACCCAGTACTTATGCAAGAGATCGGAAAAGAATTTGCTAAACGTTTTAAAGAAGAGAACATTACAAAAATCGTGACGATTGAATCTTCAGGCATTGCACCAGCAGTTATGGCTGCATTAGAGCTTGGTGTAAAAGTAATCTTTGCAAGAAAACGTAAATCGTTAACGTTACAAGATAATATGTATGTTGCAAACGTATATTCATTTACAAAACAAGAAACGAACGAGATTTCATTATCTCGAAATCATATTGACGAAAATGATCATGTATTAATTATTGATGACTTTTTAGCAAATGGTCAGGCTGCTTTAGGTTTAATGAGTTTAGTAGAGCAAGCCGGGGCAAGTATTGCGGGAATTGGCATTGTTATTGAAAAAGCATTTCAAGATGGAGGAAAGAAGCTGCGTGAACAGGGTGTTCGTGTTGAATCACTAGCAGAAATTGCATCACTTGATAACGGCACAGTTACATTTGTACAGCAAGAAACTGCGGAGGTGAACTAACGATGAAGCAGCACCCATTTAAAATCGCATCGCTTGGTATTCAGCACATGCTTGCCATGTACGCTGGCGCAATTATTGTTCCTCTTATTGTCGGCGGGGGACTTGGTTTAAATCAACAAGAATTAACGTATTTAGTATCGATTGACTTATTAATGTGCGGCGTAGCAACGATTTTACAAGCATTATCAAATCGCTTTTTCGGTATTGGGCTTCCGGTTGTACTTGGTTGTACATTTACAGCGGTTGGACCGATGATTGCAATCGGAAAACAATACGGGGTGTCTTCTATATATGGAGCAATTATTGCTGCGGGATTATTTGTTGTTATTTTCGCGAAATTATTTGGGAAGCTTGTAAAACTGTTTCCTCCTGTTGTAACAGGATCTGTCGTTACAGTTATTGGGGTTACACTTGTTCCAGCAGCTATTAATGATATGGCTGGAGGAGTTGGAAGTAAAGATTTCGGAAGTCTAGAAAATTTAGCGTTAGCATTTGGTGTTTTATTATTTATCATTATTATGTATCGTTTCTTTGATGGATTTATCCGTTCAATCTCTATATTACTAGGTCTATTGTTCGGTACAATCGTTGCAGCATTTATGGGGAAAGTAAGTTTGCAAGCGGTTGGAGAAGCGGATTGGTTCCACGGTATTCAGCCATTTTACTTCGGTACACCAACATTTGAATTAACGCCAATTATTACGATGATTTTAGTTGCTTGCGTAGGGATTGTAGAAGCAACAGGTGTATATTTCGCATTATCTGATATTTGCAATAAAAAGATCGGTGAAAAAGAATTAACAAAAGGCTATCGCGCAGAAGGATTAGCGATGGTTCTAGGTGGTATTTTTAACGCATTTCCATACACAACATATTCTCAAAACGTAGGACTTGTTCAATTAACTGGAGTAAGAAATCGCGTCATTATCTATACTTGTGGTGGTATGTTAATTGCTCTTGGGTTTATTCCTAAAATCGCAGCCATTACAACAATTATTCCGAAATCAGTACTTGGCGGTGCAATGCTAGCAATGTTCGGCATGGTTATGGCATATGGTATTAAAATGTTAAGCAGTGTTGATTTTGGAAAACAAGAAAATTTATTAATTGTTGCATGTTCTGTCGGAATCGGACTTGGAGTTACAGTTGTTCCAACGTTATTTTCACAGCTTCCGGAAAACATTCGTATTTTGACAGATAACGGAATTGTACTTGGAAGTGCATCAGCAGTACTTTTAAATATTGTATTTAATATGGTGCCGCAGCGTAAAGTAAAAGAAGAGCCAGTTCCGATGCAAAGTGCAGTAAGAGAAGCATAGAAAAGCAAGGTCTCATTATGAGACCTTGCTTTTCTTTTTAAGTGGCATCATTTTCCCGTACGTACCAAGACGCCAAATGTACTCAAGTGGCCCATATTGGTAACGTGAAAGCCACCAGTGGCTAATAAAGATTTGTAACGTATAAAAGCCGATGCAAAACAGTGGTCCCACCCATAATGGAGCGGGATAATAATTTTTGAAAAATAGGCCGAATACAAGTAACGTAACAATCGTATGCGTGATGTAATTTGTTAACGCCATTCGTCCGACATACTGGAACGGACGTAATAATGTTTGCCATCTTTCTTTTTGTAATAAACGCATGAGCGTGAAAATGTAGAATATGAATAATGTTTTTCCACTAAACATTGTAAAGGCCTGCATATAAAATGGTTCATAAGATGGTTTTGATAAGAAGTAACGGACCATGAAGAACCACATTGGTAATGTCAAAATGAACATAATGATTTGCCATTTTTTAAGCTTTGGATCCAACTCTTTCGTGCGGCGGAAAATATCTTTTTTGCCGGCGTATAAACCAAGTAAAAATAGTCCAACTGTTTCTGGGAGCATGAATACATTTAGTCCAATTCCTTCAGAATAAAATGCATGGAAACGATTTTGTATTTGTGACACCCAGTCTTCAAGTGGCATGATCGGTAAGGAAAACCCTAACTCTGCCTTTGGTACTAAGGCAACCACTATACTAGCGATTAGTATGAAAAATTGAAAAATACTTAGTAAAACTAATGCCCATATTAAAATAGTACGAGGCTCTCTCTTATAAAATAACAATAAGAAAAATCCAGCGATGGCATAACTATGTAAGATGTCTCCGTCCCATAAAAGAACGTAATGCAAGAACCCAAATAATAATAAAATAAGCAAGCGGCGAACAAATAAAGTTTTCGGACGATCTGTTTTCGCCTCAGCACGATTCATAAAAATGTAAAAGCCTAGGCCGAATAAAAACGAAAAGATAGTATAAAACTTTGTTTGAATAAACATATCGTAAAATAGACGGATATAGCTATTTAGCCCCTCATAAACTCCTGAAAGATCACGTGAGTCGATCCCAGCGATAACAGGCCAGTTAACAAGAAAAATACCTAGTACAGCTATTCCTCTAATAATATCGATGGAATGTATCCTCTCGCCTTGTGAAATATTTTGTGTCATTATTTTCCTCCTTGTTAAGTAATTCCCTTTTATCCCGCATTAACAAGCAGTAAGACTCCCACCTCAAAATTCAGTGAATACGAGGAAGTTAGGTGGGAGTCGGGCTGCTTGTAAAAGCCCGATTGGTTCAACTAATAATTAGTGGGGATGGGAAATATCCCCACTAATTACAGTTTCACTCTATTATACAAAATGTAAAGAGGAGGGTATATAGGTTATTTCCAATTTTTAAAACTGCTAAGATGTGTATTATGAGATATAATAAGAGTGCACAGCAAGTTTTAAACTTCTTTAAAACAGGCAGTAAAGCTCCTTTTCCCGAAGGAGCTTTCTTTTTTTAGAAATTTGTTGATAATGATTCTCTTTAATGATAAAATGTATTCAAAAGTGATAATCATTATCAAAAAAGGTTGGTGTGTTAATATGGTGTATGCACTTGTTGCAGGAACGATTGCTATATATGTTGGTGTTACAAAGTATGTATTAAATGGAGTAGGAACAACAAAATGAATAATATTACATAAAATCCCTTTCATTTGTAAAAAGAATGAAAGGGATTTTTTATTTTTGATGTGAATATGCTGAAAATTTAGTATGATAATAAAGTGAAACTTTAATCAGCGGGGAGGTCTATCCCTCACTGATTACTAGCCGCACGAAACGGGTTTTTACTGCCCACAAATAGCGGGATAAAGTATATACATCTTGGATAAAGGGGAACAAGGGGATGACAAACATAGTACAGACAAACGGTATGAAAAAACTTGTTTGTTTTTATGAAGAGTGGCAAAAAAACGGCGATGTAGAGAATAGTTTGAAGTTGTTTGAAGTGATTCAAAAATATAAACAAGAGCAGCTTATGCTAGCTTTTTGTGGTCATTTTTCTGCGGGGAAATCGACAATGATGAATCACCTATATAAAGCGCAATTATTACCGACAAGTCCGATTCCAACGAGTGCTAACGTTGTTAAAATTGAAAGAGGATCTGATCGTGTTGTTGTAACGATTAAGTCTGGAGAACAGTATGAATATGACGGCGCATATTCAGCAGAAGAATTAAAACAAATATGTAAAGACGGTGATGAAGTAATTGGTGTTCATATTTATCGAAATGATGCGCCAATTCCTGATGGGGTTATGTTAGTTGATACGCCCGGAATTGATTCTACGGATGATGCCCACCAATTAGCGACGGAATCAACACTGCATCTAGCAGATGTTATTTTCTATATGATGGATTATAACCATGTCCAATCAGAGGTTAACTTACAGTTTGTTAAAGAATTGAAACAACGTAATAAAACGGTTTATCTCGTTGTAAACCAAATAGATAAACATAAAGCAAATGAGTTATCGTTTGAAGAGTATAGAGATAGTGTAAAACAGTCTTTTTCTAACTGGGATATTGAAGTAGATGGTATTTTCTATACATCATTGCGAATGATGAATCATCCATACAATGAAATTCAAAGTTTAGAAGCATTAATCTTTTCTATCATGAAAGAAAAAGAGCAGTATGTAAGAAAGGGAATGGAGCGAGAAACAGAATATTTACTGCAAGAACATTGTTCGTTTATTCTTTCTGAAAATGAAAAACATCTCATGAAATATGAAGAAGAATTAACATCACCACTGTCACTTTCAGAGATAGTTGAAAAAAAGGAAGAGTTAACTGAAAATAAAGATCGGGTGGCTAGTAAAGAATCTGATGTGAGAAATGAATTTATAAAAGGTTTACAAGCCATATTAGATAACGCGTATTTAATGCCATTTGAAATGAGAGAATTGGCAAATAAATATTTAGAAACGAAATTAACGAAGTTTAAAGTTGGTTTGTTATTTGCGAAAGGAAAGACGGAGCAAGAAAAACAGAGACGTGTAGATGCTTTTTATTCTGCTCTTCAAAAGACTGTTGAAACGCAACTTGATTTTCATGTGAAAGAATTTATTGTAGTCTTCTTAAAAGAAGAAGGGTTATTTACAGAGGAAATAGGGAAAGACATATATGCGTTAGAAATTGCTTTCGGACCGGAAGTGTTGGCTGAAACAATTAAACAGGGGGCTGGATTTACCGGTGATTACTTACTTCTTTATACTGCTGACGTTGCAAATGAGTTAAAGAAAAGATACTTTATGAAATCTCAGCAAATCTTTGGAAAAAGTACGGGTATATTGCAGAAGAAAGTGAAGATAGAGATTGCTCGTATTGAAGAAGAAATTGAAAAATACACGATGTTACAAACAGCAAAAGAAACAAAATTACAGTACATTAAGACGTATGAGGAATATGAGAGCTATTTAGGAGATATTTGGAATGAAAATGTTTCTATACCAGATGGATTGCAAATAGACGAAATATTACAAAGTAAAAAACAAGTTGTTAGTGAGAAGTTTAAACTACAAGAGCAAGAAATTGTAAATGATAACGTAGCGGCTAGTGAAGAAGAGATTAAAGGAACGAAAGCTTTAAATATTCAGCGTATATTAGAAAAAGTGAAGAAAGCTGAAACGATATTAGATCCATTGCCTACACTGAAACATCTACAGCAAGAAGTAGTTGGAAAAAGACAGCGTGTAGAAACGAAGCAATTTACAGTAGCGTTATTTGGAGCTTTTAGTGCTGGGAAATCATCATTTGCTAACGCATTGCTCGGTGAAAAGGTACTTCCTGTATCGCCAAACCCTACGACAGCAACAATAAATCAAATTTTGCCAGTTACAGAAGATAAACCACATGGAACGGTAATTGTCCAGTTTAAGTCAGAGCAAGCGCTGTTAGAAGATATGAAAGCTGTTTATAAAATGTTTCACTATGAAATTGCTACATTGGAAGAAGCGTTAACGAAAATTGATCAAATTATGAAATACCCTTCACCAAGCGGGAAGCAAAAAACAACATTTAGCTTTTTGCGAGCGGTACAAAAAGGATATGAGGCAGTTGCTAATCATTTAGGGGAACAATTACAAGTTACGTTAGAGGAATTCTCTGATTATGTAGCTAATGAAGAAAAATCATGCTTTGTTGAGTATATGGAGCTTTATTATGATTGTGCTTTAACAAGGCAAGGAGTAGCTCTTGTAGATACACCAGGGGCGGATTCTATTAACGCGCGCCATACGGATGTTGCATTCCAGTATATTAAAAACGCAGATGCTATTTTATTCGTAACATACTATAATCATGTTTTCTCTCGTGCGGATCGTGAATTTTTAATTCAGCTCGGTCGTGTAAAGGATACATTTGCACTTGATAAAATGTTCTTCTTAATAAATGCTGCCGATTTAGCACAATCTGAAGAAGAACTTGAAATGGTAAAAGGTTATATTGCGGATCAGCTCCTGCAATACGGTATTAGAAATCCACGTTTATTTGCAATTTCAAGTTTATGTGCGCTTGAAGAAAAGCAAGGGAAAAGTATTGATAAAGAAAAGTATGGTATTTTACAAAACTCCGGGATTACTAAGTTTGAAGAATCATTTACGTCCTTTATGATGAGGGATTTAATGCTTGTATCTGTGCATGCTTTATATGGTGCATTGCAAGGAGCGAATCAGCTTCTTGTAAATATGATAAATGGCGCAAAGCAGGGAAATGATGAGAAAGAGAAGCAAACAAAAAAATATGAAGCAGAGCGTAATCAGCTACTTCATATTATTTCATCATATAGTGTACTTGCTGAAGAGCAAGCAATGCAAAATGAAGTGAAAGAATTGCTTTATTATGTACACCAACGTCTATTTTTACGCTATAACGATGTGTTTACTGAATTTATTAATCCGGCGTCGTTACGAACAGATGGGAATGTGAAAATGCAGTTGCAGCAATGTGTAATGGAATTAGTTTCATTTATTCAACATGATTTATTACAAGAAATGCGTGCGACATCATTACGTCTTGAAAAATGGATAGATGAAGCGATGAAGCGTGCAAAGGATGAAATTGTTGTGAATTGCAAAGTGGAAAATGAATCGATTTCTATGGGTGGAACAGTGGATTATGAATATAAAATTATTACACATAAAGAGCCGTTTCCTTCAATAGAAATAAAAGATTTTAAAAAGGCACTAGCACATTTTAAAAATGAGAAAAGCTTTTTTGAAAAAAATGATAAAGCTTTTATGCAAGAAGACGCTAAAGGAGTGTTAGAACCTTTCGTATCAAACTATGTAGTTGATGAAGAAGATTTATTCGTTCATCATTATAAGCAAGAGTGGGATGCAAAATGGAACCTATTCCAAAAAGTGATGCAGCAAGACGTTGAGAATTATTATGAAAGTATATTATTCGCTTTAGCTGAAACAATTGATGTATCGCTATACGAACAAAGTAAAGAAGAGCTACAAAAGCAGTTAGTAGAAATTGAAAAAGAAATTTATATTAAATAGCTGTTATGAAAAAAAGATTCGTTCAATTTTCTTTTGTAGTACAGTATCTAAAGATTTTACAAACCCTGCAAACTCATCAGTAGAAATCATATGGGTAAGAACTAAGCGTCTGCCGTCTGGTGTTTCACCGCATAAGACGAATGAAGAAAACTCATACGTTTTGTTTTCTACTACTAATTTTGGATAGGAATATGTGTCGCTCTTCTTTTTCTTTCCATCAATAGAGATGACGTTGCATTTTTTCTCATTGTTGTCCATGGTGAATCCCTCCTTTCTATTATCTATGGTAGACAAGGGGGGTTTAGAACAATAGAGGAGGGGGAATTTTTATGTCTGTTGTCATAGAGCGTATTTCGAAAGAAGCTATACCGAAATCTTTATTACTTCTTGCTGATCCAAGTGAAAGCCAAATTGATGCATATGTACAGAGAGGGTATACGTATATAGCTAAACAAGAAGAAAGAATCATCGGTGTATATGTGCTTTTGGAAACAAGACCAAGGACAATGGAAATTATGAATATTGCGGTTGTAGAGCATTTGCAAGGAAAAGGGATTGGAAAGCAGCTATTAAGTCATGCCGTAGAAACTGCTAAAGGATATGGTATGTCAAAACTTGAAGTTGGTACAGGCAATTCTAGTGTTTCACAACTTGCTTTATATCAAAAATGTGGATTTCGTATTTTTTCTATTGATTTTGATTACTTTTCAAAGCATTATGAAGAAGAGATTATTGAAAATGGGATTGTATGTCGCGATATGATTCGGCTTGCAATGGAATTGAATAAGAACGTATAACTTATTTAGGGGGAAGAGAAGATGGAAGTACATAAAGCAATTACAGCACATTCTCGTAAACAAAATGAAAGTGTAAAAGCATGTTTACAATTAGATGCGCAGCGTGAAGCAGCTATTGAAGCAGCCGTATCTCTTGCGTCAAAGGGGAAAGAATTTTCGGTTGATATCATTAATGTTGTAACAAAGCAAATTAATGATCTTGCAAAAAATGGTGTTACACTGCAGCGTAAATTTGTTACAGAAGAAATGGTTATGGAGTATGTAAGTCGTTTGCAAGAGAAAGAAGGTCGTTAAAGATGATAGTTACAGTCGAATGGTTACGTGAGCATATAGAAGATGAGAATGTCCGTATAATCGATTGTCGTTTTGATTTAGCGAATCCTAATTGGGGTAGAGAAAAGTATGAGGAAGAACATATTCTTCATGCGTTATATTTTGATTTGAATTTAGATTTATCAAGTCCTGTAACAGAACATGGTGGTCGCCATCCATTGCCGAATATTGAGGAGTTTGCAGACAAGCTTTCACAAGCTGGTATTGGTGAACATACGACAGTAATTGCATATGACAGTCAAGCGGGTGCAAATGCTTCTCGTCTCTGGTGGTTATTAAACTATGTAGGACATGAGAAAGTATATATATTAGATGGCGGATTTCCAGCTTGGAAAGAGAATGGACTACACACAACGCCGAATATCCCAGTTATTGCACGAAAACCTTTTATACCGGAAATACAAGAAAATATGCTTGTAACGATGGAAGATGTGAGAGGGAAAATTCGTGCAGGTGCAAATATGACATTAATTGATTCTAGGGAACCAAAACGTTATGCTGGTGCGGAAGAGCTCGTTGATTCGAAGGCAGGGCATATTCCGACGGCAGTAAACTATTTTTGGAAAGATGGGCTTTTAGAATCGGGACACTTTAAAAACGAAGAGGAACAGCAAGGGCGTTTCCAAAATCTTGATAAAGAGAAGGAAACAATCGTATATTGTGGTTCTGGTGTTACAGCGTGTCCGAACATAGTTGCATTAAAATTAGCTGGTTTTCAAAATGTTAAATTGTATACAGGTAGCTGGAGTGATTGGATTTCTTATCCAGAAAATCAAATTGCAAAAGAAGAAGATTAATCACTTGCATGCAAAAATAATTTGTATTAAAATAAGGTCACAAGCAAGAGATTGCTTCAAAAAAATTATATTTTACACATTGGAAACAATGTGATAATATAACGACAAGTAAATAATACATCCTGCGGTGTGCGTAACTTATTTATGTCTAAAACCGATGTTAGTTTTACGGAAGCTCAATATTTAGTGACCATTATCAAGCCTTCCTTGTGGAGGAAGATATACGGTAACTGTGAGGGCATCCACCTGCGAGTAGCGGGTTTTTGGACATTTACGAGAGACGGCACTTGCGGGGGTCTTATTTCAACTAATAGTATATAAAATTCCTACGGTGTACGTAGCTTGTGTATGTCTTAAACCAATAAGTATAATGCGGAAGTTCAATATTTAAATGTAGATAGCAGGCCATCTTTTTAAGAAGGAAGTTACAAACATTTGTGAGAACATCCACCTGTGAAAGCAGGTTTATGGACATCTATAGATAACGGCATATGTGGGACTATATAAAAAACCTTACGTTTTATACGTAAGGTTTTTTTGTTGAATAAATATACTCATGTTATCTAGATTTACCTGTAAAGTTCCCATAATAAATATAGCACTTGCGGTCTTCATCAATTTCTCTTGAATCGAGGGTGAATTCCAAATGTATTCCATCCCGTTGAATATATATAATATCTGAATGGAGAGAGGGTAAGATATCCTCGTAATTCCAAATATCTTTACTTTCTATCATAATTGAGCAGGTTTCCTTTAGTTCTCTAATTTCAAAACCTATGTGCGAATATGTAGGATCTGAAGGGTCGTTGGAAAAAACTTCTTTTTGTATATATAACACTGCTGTCCCGTCTGGATCTACTGAAGTTGCAGTAACGATATATGTATTTCCATCTTTTATAAAATATTCACAAGTCATGCGCGCGACAATTTCAGAATTAGAAATATTTGCGTAGTTCCATAAAGCTGGATACCCGTTTGTTTCATCATTGAGCCGATATTCCAATCGCATTTTATCCCTCTTCTTCCTTTTTCTTCTACTTTATCATGACATCTTATATAATAGAAATATAATTTAAAAAGGGGAGTGCAAAGGTGACAAAAACGAAATGGCTAGTAGGTGGTGTCCTAACATCTTTAATGACGGGCACTTTATTTGGCTGCGCGCAAGATATTCCCCCCGAACCGAATGATAATAGTTGTTCTGATTGGGATTGGGATGATGAGCTTGGTGTTTGGCAGTGTGATGATAGTAGTTCAGGTTATCGTGGACATTACTTTTATGGTGGTACATACTATCAAAATAAATCCACCTTCAAAAATTCATCAGAGTTTAAAACTTATCAATCTTCGGCCGAATTTAAAGGTGGAATTGGAAGCGGTTCAAAAGGTGGATTTGGAGGTTAAAATATGTCGCAATACATAAAGAAAAGAAAAGAATTTTATTCGAATTATCCTCATTTCTGGTCGGACTTATATGAATTTGAGTATAGTTTGTTTCATGTTTTCCCGATAACAGAGCAAACAATGAAACAATTACAAGTAGCAACTGAACGAATGGGAAAAATATTTTTTAAGACTGCTAGAATTCTTCGGAATTTATCTAATGAACAGCTTCTTGAACTCGGTTTTCCAACTGCAAGCTTGCCTTTTATTAGACTGAAAGGGATGTATCCTGAATCTGTTATTTCACGATTTGATTTTGCTTTAACAGAGGATAATCGTATTAAAATGCTTGAGTTTAATAGTGATACTCCAACTTTTATTGTGGAATGCTTTCAAATGAATGGAAAAGTTTGTGAAGAACTTGACTATGATGATCCAAATGCAAATCAAGAGCGCTTACTTTCTTCTGGTATTACAAAAGCCGTAATGGAGTTTACAAAAGGAATGGAAGAGCCAAATGTTGTTTTCACAGCTCATCCTGAACATATAGAAGATTGGAATACGACTATGTATTTGAGTGGGCTATGTCATGTTGAAAATAAAGTGATGCCAATGACAGAACTTAGAATTACAGATGATGCTTTAGTAGATAGAGATGGTTTACCAATTGATGTTTTGTATCGCCAAACATATCCAATTGAAGACTTGATTGAAGATCAAGATCCCGAAACGGGGGATTTGGTGGGAGTAGAACTTTTGCAACTTGTAAAAGAAGGAAAGCTTTTTATTATAAATCCTTTGTCGGCCTTTTTACTTCAGCCGAAATCAATTCAATGTCTTATTTGGGGATTAGCAGAAGAAGGTGCTTTTTACACAAGTGAGGAACAAAAGTGGATTAAAGAATATATGCTTCCTACATATTTAGAGCCAGATTTATTTTTTGGGAAAAGTCCTTTCGTTCAAAAACCTTCGTTCGGTAGGGAAGGTGACACGATTACGATTCGTGATAAGGATACAAATATTATGATTCGAAATGCACATGAAACGTATAAATCGTCACTGCCTATATTTCAGAAATATACAGAGCTTCCAGTTGTATTTTTGGAAACTGAAAAAGGAATTGAGAAGCTGTCGTACGTGTTTGGGGCTTTTTTAATTGCTGGAAAAGCGAGCAGCATCGGTATACGTGCCGGAGAAAAAATTACGGGAAATGAATCGTATTATTTACCGGTAGGTATTAAGAAGGAGGAAAATAAATGATTAATTTTTTACTATATTTAGCAGTATCACTTGTACTTTTATGTATCGGTCTTTTTCTTATGGAAGTGACAACGAAAGTTAAGGAATTTAAGTTAATGGCTCAAGGGAATAAAGCGGTAAGCTATGTACTTGGAGGAAGACTACTTGGTCTTGCTATCGTTTTATATTCAACGGCTGCTAATTCTATTTCAATTCTTGATATGGTTTCATGGGGAGCTGTTGGGATCTTAGCTCAAATTATTGTCTTTTATTTAGCGGAATGGCTTACACCACGTTTTAATATTAATAAAAGTCTTGAAGAAGATAATCAAGCAGTTGGTCTTTTCCTTATGTTTTTATCACTTTCCATCGGAATTGTAATTGCTGGTTGTGTAACGTATTAAAACCCTTACATTTTAACGTAAGGGTTTTATTTTTCATTTGCTAATTTTTTGCAATATGTGTTCAATTAATTTATGTAGCCGAACGCTGAGCAGGATGCGTATTAGTGTACTAAACTCGAGATAGTTATTGTAAAAAGGAAAAGTTTCCATACAAAGTGTTGACATCTATTTTAAATAAGAGTAACATTTTCTATGTAATTATAATAAGTCTCTGTTAGGTGAGGCTCCTGTATAGAGAAATGCTACTGCCCAAAAATGTCGAGAGACGCCAATGGGTCAACAGGAATGATCGAATTAAGGTTTTTCTTAACGTAGCTGGTAATGAACCTATGCTATACAGTGCTAAAACTCGGCGAGGGAGAGGTCCATAGATTTCTAATTGTATTATATTAGGAATCGCTTATTTGTGTATGCAATGACCTTTGCTCTCTTATGAGTAAGGGTCTTTTTTGTTAGCAAGCTATGAGTAATTTCATAGTATAGATTATAACTAAAAAATTAAAGAGGAGGTGAGGAGCATGTCAAATTCTGACTCGGTTCCGTTACCCATATACTTCAAATCAAAAATATATGATGTAGGCAGGAAACGACTTGTTCCTCCCTCTATATTTATCATAATGTAGCGTTTATTCGAGTATTTAAGCGCTAGACACTTTCACAGTAAAGTGGATAAATTGAGAAACAAAGCGTTTCTTCCTATGTTGTAAAGGAGGAGACGATAATATGTTATATGTAAATAAAAGTGTGGGTAACACTTCGTATAAATTAAGTAAAAAAGCAATGAAAGAACAAACAATGCTTCAAAAAAATAAAGATTTATTAATTGAAATCGCAACAAGAGATGTAAAATCTGTATTTGCGTATTTTAAAACAACAAGAGACGGACTATCTATGAAAGAGGCACAAAAGCGTATTCAAGTATACGGCCGAAATGAATTAACTTCAAAAAGAGCGCGTATTGCGGAAGTAATGATGAAGCTAAGTGGAATGATCCCAGGTCTTTCAAAACAACATATGGGTGATGAATTACAATGTGAAACAGTTACTGTTTCTAGAGTAGCTGGCTGTAGCGTAACAGGGCTAAACAGTGAACTAAAAATGATGAAATTACCAGTACAAGAGCTTGTACCTGGAGATATGATTTTTCTTTCAGAGGGCGATACAGTGCCGGCAGATGTACGTATTATTTATGCAAATGATTTATTAGTAAATGAATCTATGCTGACAGGAAATAATGCTAGTATTGAGAAATTTGAAAGTTGCTATCATCTTGAACGTAAACGATTTATTCCATTAAAACGGATGAAAGACTATAATCCACTTGAACTTGAAAATGTATGTTTCAAAGGTACGTATATTGTTGACGGAAATGCAAAGGCTGTAGTTGTTTCGACAGGTAAAAATACGTATTCAGGAATACTTCATACTTGCTGCGGTAGAATGTCTTAATGTGTTAATGATGCTAAATATACAAAAACAATGTATAATAGACAAAGTTGAACAAAAACGTAGAATGGTAATCTATATATAACCTTACGTGATAACGTGAGGTTATTATTTTTTGTTAGTAGGAGAGGAATTATGAAAAAAGTATTATTAGTTGATGGTATGGCACTATTATTTCGTGCTTTTTACGCAACAAGTGTATATGGACAATTTATGAAACGACAAGATGGTACCCCGACGAATGGGATTCATGGTTATATGAAGCATTTATTAACAGCAATACAAGCAATCGAACCAACGCACATTGTAACGTGCTGGGATATGGGAAGTACGACATTTAGAACGGAATCTTTCTCGAATTATAAAGCAAATCGTGCAGCACCGCCGGAAGAATTAATTCCGCAATTTGATTTAGTGCAAGAAATGACTGCGAAATTATCTATGCCTGTAATCGGTATGAAAGGTTATGAAGCGGATGATTGTATCGGTACGCTTGCAAAACAATATTGCAATGAAGCGGAAGTTTATATTTTGACAGGTGATACAGATTTACTTCAACTTGTTGATACGAATGTTACAGTTATGCTTCTTCGTAAAGGAATTGGAAATTACGAGTATTACACACCGGAAAAAATCATGGAAGAGAAAGGTGTAGAACCTTGGCAAATTGTTCATGCGAAAGCTTTCATGGGAGATACAAGTGATAATTATCCGGGTGTAAAAGGTATTGGTGAAAAAACAGCGTATAAGCTGATTCAAGAATACGGGACAGTATCGGCAGTGCTAGAAAATATAGCATCATTAACGAAAGCGCAGCGCACAAAAATTGAAAGTGATTTAGAGAATTTAAATATCTCTTTACAATTAGCGCAAATTCATTGTGAAGTTCCAATTTCATGCTTATTAGAAGAAGGGTTACACACAATGGACGAAGAAAAACTACGCTTTGTTTGTAACGAAATGAATTGGGGAAGACCTGAAATATTAATTAATATGCTTTAAAGAGTATGGAAAGGTTGATCAAATATATTTTTGATTAACCTTTCTTTTTTTTGTTCACAAAGTTGTCAGAAAATAAACGGAATTTTCATATGAAGTTCAAATGGAATTCACAACAATCAATTATTATAAGGACACACAGATAAATCCTTATCCCGCATTAACGGGAGATAGGACTTCTATCTCAGTATTATAGCTGAATAAAGAGTGATGATGGAAGAGTAACTCCCTGTAAAAACCCGATTGATGTAGGCTAATAATTAGTGAGGGTAAATCCTCTCATTGATTAAAGTTTCAAGTTATCTTTTATATAAACCATCCCCCAAGGAGGAAAATAAACATGCGAAAAAAAGTGAGAAAATCCTTTAAACAATTATTAATAGAAAATAAACAATCCCTACTAACTAATAAAGAGAATATGAAAGAAATTGAAGAACGGATTGAGAAACGACATGTAGCATATAGTGCTGCTAGTAATTGATAATTTTGTTTATGAAAAAAGCTTGTAGTTTGGATATTATCCGAACTACAAGCTTTTTCTTTTTTGATTAACGCCACCAAATCCAAGTCCAAAAGTAATTTCGTATATTTCGAGGAGTAATGCGTATGAAACGTTCACCGTCAAAGAAACAATTTAAATTTGGAAGTGTTTCATCTGGATTTTCTGGAATGAAGGTGACGATGTTTTCGTTACTTGTAATGGTTACTGTGATTGGTGGATCGGTAGGAGAGACTTGAAGTTGTAAAGAAACGTTTGCCGTGTTTTTAAATTCATTATTAATAGGGGGACTTATCACTTGTACTGTGAATAACACGATAATTGTTTCGTTCGGTTCCAAATTAGTAGCGACTAGGAAACCGATATTCGGATTCGCTAGTGGAGAGCGTTCCCCATTAATGAAGACCGTACCGTTCATAAATTGTAAACCTGCTGGAATGGTGTCTTGTAATGAAATATTTGAAAGTGAAATCTCGGAAGTATTCGTAATACGCACTGTATAATCAAAATATTGGTTTAAATAAGCAGAGCTGACGGAAGCATTTTTTATCACTGCTGCCGTTATAAATTGAACTGGTATACGAACAATATTCGAATTGACAATGAAAATAATAATTGGATCCTGTGGTGTCAATTGGAAAGCAGCTGTAACTGTTGCGGAATTGATAATTGTACTGTTTGAAGGGATAGAAGTTACGAGAACTTTAAATGTTATAGTTGCTACTCCATCTGCCGATAAGGAACCAATGTTAATACCAGTGTCTGGTCGAATATTTGGAACCGGAGTACCGTTAATTGTTACACTGTTTTCTATAAATGTTGTACCAGCTGGAATCATATCTAAAACGGAAGTACTTACTGTAGGAATTGAGGAATGATTAAATACGTCTAGTGTGAATGTAATAATATCCCCTATAACGACAGAAGATTTGTCAGCATTTTTCTCAATGCGCACCATTGGATCAACGATCGTTGTTGTAACGGTATTTGTTTGCTTTGTAATTGTAATAGGTGGTTCATTCGGATCAATGGTAACAGTATAGGAAACAGAAGCGTCGTTATTGATAGCAGTTTGAAGAGTCGAAGAAGATATTGTTACTTGGAACGTAATGACAACAGATTCATTAGGAGCAAGGTTTCCTAATGGAATACCATTTTCAGGATTCGCATTAGGCTGATTGATCCCGTTAATCGTAACACTGCCAGTAATGAAAATTGTATCTACTGGTACGGTGTCTATGGCAAGAAGGTCTTCAATCGTTACATTACCGCTATTAGTAATTGTAATTGTATACGTTAAAGTTTGACTAGGTAATGCATTCGTGGCATTAACAGATTTTATGGCAACGACATTATCATTTTGGACAGTTGTTGTGACAGTATTTGTTGTAGTCGTATTTGTAACAGGTAAGTTATTTGGATTGACTATATAGTTAAAAGTAGTAATTGCTTTGTTGTTGAGTTCATTTGGTGTTGGAATAGAAGTTACAGTTACTTGGAAGGAAGCGATGGCATCTCCACCTACAATTATAGTACCAATTGGTATGCCGCTTACTGGATTAACTCCCGGAACAGTTTCTCCGTTTACAATGACACTATTTTCTATAAACGTAGTACCTTGAGGAATAATATCTTGAATGACTAAATCATCTGCTGAAACATTACCAGTTTGATTTAGTGTAATCGTATACGTTAACGTATCACCGACCGTTGCAAATGCAAGGTCAACAGTTTTATTGCTATTTAAATTCGCGTGATGAATTTCTGTTATGGCAGCTGATGAAATAATAGTTTCGGTAATAGGTGGCCTATCTGGTACCGTGTATTCATATTCAATTGTACTCGTGTTAGAGATTGGATTTGTTTGCGGAATGGAAGTAACCCGGACTTGGAATAGAATAGTTGCTGTCGTATTAGGCGGAATGTTATCAATTGGTATACCGCTAAGTGGATTGTCATTTGGCCGAGCGTTGCCATTCACAATAACACTATTCTCTATAAAGCTCGTATTTGCTGGAATGATATCAGTAACGATAATGTTTTCTACTTGTATATTCCCATTGTTTGTGATGGAAATTGTGTAAGGGATGATAGTTTGTAGGTCAGCGTATTGGATAGGCGTTGTTTTTGTTGCAATTACATTAGCAGAAATAACTTCAGTGAAGGTAATATTACTAGTCGATATTTGTTCTTCACCATTAATTGTATAACGAGAAGTGGATTGATTTTGAATACGACCGCTAGCTGGAAGAGCTAACACAGTAACGGAAAACGTGACTGGGATAGAAATGTTAGGAGCAATCGTTCCTACAAGTATACCGGCACTTGGATTGGCGTTAAGCTGAGGAATATTATTTACTAAAACGCTACCGTTTATAAAGGTTGTTCCATCAGGAATATTGTCTGTAAATACAACCGCAGTAGCATCCGTATTCCCTGTATTCGTTAAAGTTGTTGTATAAGTTAAAATGTCACCAATCGTTACAGAAGTCAAATCAACAGTTTTCAGTGAAACGATATCAGCGTCATTAATTTGAACGAAAGTAGTATTGGAAGTAGTAGATTTTTGAATTGGTGCAAAGTCAGGATTGAAAATAAAATCGTAGACGATGTTTGCAGTATTAGGTGTTGGATTTACAGCAGGTAAATTCGTAACGGAAACTTGGAATGTTATTGTTGTCGATTGACCTGACGCGATATTAGGAATGGAAAAGCCGATATTCGGATCTGCTGCAGGAATTATAGTATTGTTAACTATTACACTTCCAGGAATAAATACAGTTCCATCCTCGATAGTATCTGTAAAAAAGATGGAGTTAGTTGTAGTCGATCCATTATTTTGAATGAATACTGTATATTCAATGGTTTCATCAATGTTAGCTAATACTTTATTAGAGGATTTTGTAGCGATAAGAATAGCATCAATAAATTGTATATTTGTAGTATTGGAAGAGGTCGTTTCTGAAATTGGTGGTAAGCTTGGGTCTGGTTGATACTCATAGTGAATGACGGCGATATTATTAATGTTATTTTGAGAAGGTATAGAGACTACATTTACTTGGAACGTAACAATAATCGTATTATTTGGAAGGATAATACCAAGATTGATACCGGTAATTGGATTTTCGTTAGGTCTTGGTATGCCATCTACAAGGATGCTATTTGGAACGAATGTGGTGCCAGCAGCAATTGCGTCAATTAGGAGAGTATTTGTAATAGGTACTGTACCAGCGTTTGTAACGGCGACTGTATATGTGATGATTTGACCGATGCGTGTAATGGATCTATTGGCGGATTTAATTGCACTAACATTTGCCGTCCGCACTTCCGTGTTTACTGCATTTGATAACGATCTACGCTGAATAATCGGAGAGCTAGGGTCAATTTGGTATTCGTACGAAGTGTCTGAAATATTAATGACTGTATTGCCGGACGGTATATTTGTAAGTTGTACTTGGAATGAAATAGTGACTGTTTCATTTGGTTGTATCGTGCTGAGAGTTACTCCGTTTTCAGGATTCGCGCCAGGCTGAATCACATTATTTATTGATAAGCTATCTTCAATGAATATAGTACCTTCTGGAATGTTATCAATAAACACGGTATTGTTAGCTGGAATGGTTCCTATATTTTGTAGTGTATTTGTGTAGGTAATAATTTGCCCAATTGATACGAAAGTTACATCCGCGCTTTTAACAGAAATAATATTTGCATTTTGAAGTGATGTTGTAACAATGTTAGAATTTGCAGAGCGATTCACCGGTGGAGCTGTAGGAATACTTACATATTGGTAATTTGCAGAAGATTGATTTACAATTTCGGTTTCAGTAGGTGGATTGTTTGTTTGCACTTGAAATAGTATCGTTTTGGAACTGTTTGCTGGAATTGTTCCAAGTGGTATTCCGTTTTCTGGATTTACACCTGGCTGCAGGACACCGTTAATTGTGACACTATCGGAAACGAATGTAGTCCCAGCTGGAATAGAATCTGTAAAAATAATATTTATTGCGTCAACATTGCCGATATTTTTCACTTCAGAAATATAAAGTATAGTTCCGCCAATATCTACAGTTATTGGATTGGACGTTTTTGTAATTGTCAATTGTGCTTGCACGAAATTTGTAATGACGATATTACTTGTAGATGTTTCAGTAATAGGCGGCTGGCTTGGATCTGGTTGAATTGAATATGTTGTGTTGGATTGATTTGTAATCGATTCTTGCGAGAATGAATCGTTAATAAGAATTTGGAACGAAATAAGGTGAGTAGCGTTTGCTACTAGGTTAGGCAAAGCAACCCCTACATTTGGATTTGCACCAAGTATAGCTGTTCCATTAAGTGTAAAACTATTTTCTACGAATGTAGTCCCTTCTGGAATAGTATCTGAAAATATGAGATTAGTAGCTGGAATATTTCCGGTATTTTCTAGCGTTATCGTATAAGTCAAAATATCACCTGTTGTTGCTTGTTGTGCATTAACTGCTTTTAAAGAAAGAACATTCGCATCTGAAATTTGTGTGGATGCTGGATTAGAAGTAATTGTACGAGAGATGATAGGAGAGGTTGGGTCGGCGATAAAAGTATAGTCAATACGGGCTGTATTAGAAATTGGATTCACGCTTGGAATGGATTGAACGATAACTTGGAATGTGACGGTGACAATTTCTGACGGCGCGATGGCGTTTAATGGTATCCCTACGTTTGGATCGGCACCTGGAACGGAAACGCTATTAATGGTCACGCTATTAGGAATAAATGTAGTTCCTTCTGGGACCAAATCTGTTAAATTAACTGTATTTGCAGTTGTATTTCCGTTATTTTGAACGACTACTGTGTAAGTGATTGTACCGTTAGTAGATTGTACGAGAGAATCTGTATTTTTAATTACGGATAACGATGCATCAACGACAGCTGTATTAACCGTATTAGATGAGGATGTTGCTGTAACTGGAGGTTGACTTGGATCGACAATATACGTGTAACTTGTAATGGCTTGATTTATAATCGCCCCTTGCGGTGGAATAGAACTTGCAAGAAATTGGAACGTAATAGTAGCAAAATCACCTGGTGCGATAATACCAACTGGAATACCGAGAGTTGGACTTGCATTTGGAAGTGACATTCCATTTAACGTAACGCTATTTGGAACGAATACTGCACCTACAGGAACTCCGTTTATGAGCAATACAGAATTTGCAGGGAAATTTCCGGTATTTGTTAATGTTGCTGTATACGTAATTATATCTCCGATGGATACGATTGATCGATTTGCTTCTAAAACAGTAGTAACGGTAGCGTTATTAATTTGTGTTGAAGCGCCATTAGAATTTATTGTGCTTGTAACAGGAGGAGCTGCCGGGTCAACAATGAATGTGAATTGAATAGATCCAACGTTTGTAATTGGGTTTGAAGGTGGAGTAGATGCAACCATGACTTGGAAAGTAACAGTTAAGGAACTGTTCGTACTAACGGTTCCGATATTAACCCCGTTATTTGGATCTGCCCCTAGAATGATACTTCCATTTACAGAAAAACTATTTTCAACAAAGGTCGTTCCAGCTGGAATAAGATCTGAGAAATTTAAATTCGTAGCGTTTGTATTGCCGCTGTTTTGAATCAAAACTGTATAAGTGATTGTGTCTCCGATATTTGCAAAGGCTGTATTAGCAGTTTTTACAGCTGAAAGTATTGCTGAATTAATAGAAGTAACGAAGACGTTCGTTTCCACATTGCCAGGCTGAGCTTGTAATGAATTGCCTACGTTATATTGGAAGTTAACAAATCCTAAGTTTTGGAGTTCAGGTGTGAACGTTGTTGGATTGCTTACGATTTGCACTTGGAACATAATTGTTACGATTTGATTTGGAGTTATTGTATTTATGCCAACACCGTCAATGATAGAAGCGGATGGTAATGAAGTGCCATCAACAATGACTGATCCTGCAACAAATTGTGTCCATGTCGGTATAGGGTCTGAGAAAACAACGTTGTTAGCAGAGATATTTCCTGTGTTCGTAATAGTAGTTGTATACGTAATCGTATCACCGATAGTTGCAAAAGCTTTATCTCCTATTTTAATAGTGTTTAAAATAGCACTTTCAATTTTTGTTGTAACGCTGTTAGAAGTAATATTTTTTGAAACTGGAGGATTTGCTGGATTAACGATATGGTGGAAGCTAACGCTAGCTTGGTTGGAAATTGGATTTATAGGCGGAATTTCATTGGCATTAATATGAAATGCTACGATGACAGATTGGTTTGGCGCGATATCACCAATTGGAACACCTGTAATTATATTTGCATTTGGGATGCTAATTCCGTTAAGTGTAAAACTATTCGGTTCAAAGGAAGTTCCGTCTGGAATTAGGTCGGTAAAAATAACACTCGTTGCACTAACATTTCCGCTATTTGTAATTGTAACTGAGTAGACGATATCCTGCCCGATATCTACCGTTTCCGCATTTGAATTTTTTTGTGCAGTAAGGATAGCGCTATTAATTTGGGTTGTCGTTGTATTCGATTGATTGGAAGTTGTAATAGGTGACTGGCTAGGATCAACGACATAATGATATGTGGTAGAAGCAAAATTAGAAATTGGATTAAGTGTTGGAAGTGTAGTAACAGTTGCTTGGAATGTAACGATTGCCGTATTACCCCCATTAATTGAACCTATGTTTACACCAGTAGACAAATCAGCGTTTGGAATGGTTTGCCCATTAACTGTGAAACTGTTTGGAATGAAACTTAAATTGCTATCAAGAATATCGATAATAGTTACATCAGTTGCAGCCACATTCCCTGTATTAGGAAGGTTAAGTGTAAATGTTATTGTATTACCAACATCCGCAAAAGTAAGATTTGCTGTTTTTGTACTAATAATATTTGCGTTGTTTATTTGAAGAAGTGTAGTGTTGGAGCTAGCTGTATTCGATACCGGCAGATTACCTGGATCAACAGTAAACTCATATGTCGTTGATGCTGTATTCGGTGCTGGATTAATAGGTGGAATGCTGTTCACTGTAACTTGAAAGACGATACTATATATTTCATTTGGTGGAAGTGCTGCAAGTAATACACCTGTATTTGGATCCGCATTAGGTTGTAAAATGCCATCGACAGTTAATGTGTTAGGAATAAATGTGAGTCCACTTGGTAATACATCTGTGAATACAATATTAGTTGCATCCGTATTGCCTACATTGGCAATAGAAGTAGTGTAAAAAGCAGTTTGCCCAACATCTGCAAAGGATAGACTTTCATTTTTCGTCATAGATAATATAGCTTCTCTAATTTGTGTTGAAACAGGATTACTAATTGAAGTTTCTGCATCAGGCGGTGAGACTAATTGATACGATGTTGATGAGAAATTTACAATTGGATTTTCGGTTGGTAATGACGCCACGTTTACTTGGAATGAAACAGTTACTGTAGACCCAGCTGTTATAGGCCCAATATTTACACCGTTCGATGGGTCCGCACCACTTTGAGAAACCCCGTTAATAGAAAATGAGTTTGCAATAAATGTAGTTCCGCTCGGCATTGTATCTGAGAAAATAACATTTTGTGCGGATGAGTTTCCATTGTTTGTTAAAGTAACAGTATAGGTGAGTGTGTCTCCAATACGACTAAAGGATTTATCGACTTGTTTTAATGAAAGAATGGTAGCTGTGTTAATTGTAGTGAACACTGTGTTTGAAGTAACATTTCTTGAAACAATTGGTGCATTTGGATCAGCGATAAATGTGTAAGAAGCAGTAGCGGAGTTGGCAATGGGATTTTGAACAGGGGTGGAAGTAGCGGTAACTTGAAATGCTATAGATATTGAGCTGTTAGGAGCAATTGATCCAATCGTTATACCTGTATTAGGATTAAGACCAATTTGTGTGATGCCATCTATTGTAATGCTATCAGTAATAAACGTTGTACCATCTGGAATAAGGTCAGTGAAAGTAATGTTAGTTGCATTTGTATTACCACTATTCTTTAAAATGGTCGTATAGGTAATGGTATCACCTAGTGTTACAAGCGTTTGATCGACTGATTTTACCATCGTTATCATGGCATCTAGTACAGGATTTGTAACGATATTCGTTGAAGTAGAAGTTGTAATAGGAGCTCCGCTTGGATCGACAGTATAAGAATATAAAATTGTGTCATTATCCATAATCGAGCTTGAAGGGGGAATAGAAATAACATTTACTTGGAAAGTAACAGTTACTGTTTCACCGGGTGCGATATTTGGTAAATTTACTCCAAGTGCTGGTTGCGCACCAGGTTGCTGAACTCCATTTACTGTAACTGAATTTGGTATGAATGTAGTGCTAGCTGGAATAGCGCTTGTGAATGTTATATTCGTTGCTGCTGTATTCCCTGTATTTGTAATAGTAGTGGTATACGTAATCGTATCTCCAACAGACACTATAGATTTATCAGCACTTTTTGTTGTAGTTAATATTGCACTATTTATTGTCGTAGTAACGGTATTAGATGAAACGGTTTGTGTTATAGCGGGTTGACTTGGATCAACAATATGCTGAAATTGTATAGAACTAGAATTAGAGATTGGATTTATACTTGGAATGTTTGTTACAAGTACGTTTATCGTAATAGTAGCCGTGCTACCGGGATTTATATTTCCAATCTGAATTCCACTCGCTGGATTTCCAATTTGCTGTGTACCAGAATCGCTTGTAAGAGTCCCGGAAATAAATGTCGTTCCATCAGGCAAAATATCCGTGAAAATTATATTTTGTGAAGTGACATTTCCAGGGTTATTTAATGTAATTGTATAAGAAATTGTATCGCCGATCGTTGCGAAATTTTTATCCGCGGATTTAACCGCTACAATTTCCCCGGAATTTATTTGTGTCGAAACAGAATTGGATGTTGTACTTCGTGAAACGAGTGGTAAATTAGGTCCTGTCATAAATTGATAATTAATAGAAGCACCGTTTACAACCGGTGAGTTTGGTCCCCCAGGCCCAATTGTGAAAATTGGATTTGGAATACTAACTACTTGCACGCGGAAGGTGACGTTTATAAAATCTCCAATTGGTATCCCATTCGCTGGATTTACTCCAGGTAATAAAACCCCACCTACTCGAACGCTATCTTCTATAAATACTGTATTATTTGGAATCGGATCTGTAAAAATGATATTAGTAGCAGTCGTGTTCCCTATATTTTCTAATAAAACAGTATACGTTAAAAATGAATTTCCAGGTGCTACGTCAGAAAAGATACGATCCACACTTTTCGTTGCTTGAATGATTGCTTCATTTATTTGAACTAAGACCGGATTACTAGTAGCCGTTTCTGTAACAGGCGGCTCGGTAGGGTCAATAATGATAGAGTATGTTGTACTAGATTGGTTCATCGTAGGGTTTGAAGCTGGTATTGAACCGACAATGGCTTGGAAACTAATGGTTGTCGTTCCTCCAACTGGAATTGGGTCTAAAGGAACCCCGTTATCTGGCCTAAATCCGAGTTGTGGGGTGGTATTAATTTGTACGCTATCAGGAACGAATGAAAGTTCAGGTGGTAATATATCGATAAAAACAGGTGTGTTTGCAGTTGTATTTCCGTTATTAGTGAGAGTAGTTGTATACGTAATTGTATCGCCAACAGCAGCAAATGCACTGCTCGCAGTTTTTGTTGCGATAACGGAAGCAGTATTTACTTGTGTAAAAGTTTTATTGGATTTAACTGTTCGTGAAACAGGTGGTTCATTAATATCTACAATAAAATTATATTGAAGCGATGATTTATTAGGGATTGGATTAGGATTTGGAATCGTTGTAATGTTTACTTGAAAGCTGAGTATAACTGATGCATTTGAATTTATGTTACCGATATTGATACCATTTTGTGGATTTGCATTAGGAATGGTTGTTCCATTTACTGTAAAACTATTTGGAATAAACGTTGTACCATCTGGAATTAAATCTGTAAAAATAACATTGTTTGCGGTAGTGTTACCGGAATTAGTAATGGTAGAAGTGAAAGTAAGTGTATCTCCAATAGTAGCGAATGTTGAATTGACAGTTTTATTTATAGATAGAGTAGCATCAATAATTGGAGTAACCGTTGTGTTTGTAATTGTACTACCAACAGCAGGTGATTGGTTTGGGTTCACTGTATATTCATAATTTACAAGGGCATTATTTGTTAATGTGCCACTAGGCGGTATCGCTAAAATTTGTGCTTGAAAAGCAATAAATACAGTATTACCTGGTGGAATATCTGCTAAGTGAATACCAAGTGATGGATCTAATCCTGGTTGTGGAACATTATTGATAGTTACGGAGTTTTGGATAAATGAAGCTCCTGCGCCAAGCCCATCCGTTAAAACATTTGCACTAGCAGGGATATTACCTGTGTTTGTAACTGCAATCGTATAGGTAACGATATCTCCAATTGCAGCTGTCGGTGTATTCACTGATTTAGTAGCGACGATCGTAGCGTTATTAATTTGAGTTGTTATTACGTTACTTAACGCATTGGCAGATGCAGGAGGTAAGTTAGGATTTACGACATATTGGTACGTTGTATTACTTTGGTTCGGGATTGGATTTGTACTAGGGATGGAATTTACTATTACTTGAAATGAGATTGTTGTATTTGTATTGGGGTTTATTGGATCAATTGCTACGCCATTTGCTGGATTTATATTAGGGAGTGTAGTACCATTTACTGTTACACTATTTGGAATAAATGAAGTCCCACTTGGAATGGCATCTGTAAATACTATATTTGATGCAAGTGTATTCCCGTTATTTGTTAAAGTAGTCGTGTACGTAATAATATCATTTACGTTAGCAAACTGTTTATCTGCAGATTTTGTAGCGGCAATTGAGGCGTTATTAATAGTTGTCTGTACCGTGTTAGAAGCCACCATCTGCATTACAGCTGGCTTGGATGGATCGTACGTATATTGGAATGTTGTGCCTGATTGATTCGTAATCGGATTTACAGCAGGGATAGTTGGTACAAGAACCTGGAATGCAACGGTTCGTGATGAATTCGCTCCTATCGTACCGATAAAAATACCGTTAGCAGGATTTGCATTTGCTATAGGGACATTGTTAATCGTTACAGTATTAGGAATGAACAGGGTACCCGCTGGAATGATATCTGTAAACGATACATTAGAAGCAGGGATATTCCCGTTATTTGTTAAAATAGTCGCATATAATATGACATCACCAACATCAGCGAAATTTGTACTCGTTAGTTTTGTAGCAACAATATTAGCAGTATTAATTTGTGTAGTTACTATATTACTAGTAGCGTTTTTCACAACAACAGGTAAATTTGGATCAGCGATAAAGTTATATTGAAGTGAAGCGCTATTTTGAATTGGATTTGGTGAAGGTAGCCCATTTGCACTTATTTGAAAAACAATCGTTGTAAAACCACCTGCAGGAATGGAGCCGACTTGAAGGCCGGTACTTGGGTCTGCACCTAGCTGTAAAGCGCCACCTATAAAAATACTATTTGGTACGATAGTGGTGCCGGAAGGGATTATATCGGTAACAACAACATTGTTTGCTGTAGTATTGCCAAGGTTAGCTAAGGAAATTGTATATGTGATTGGTTGCCCGACATCGGCAATAGTTAAATCTACCTCTTTGACAATAACTACATTTGCTAAATTAATTTGTGTACTTACAGTATTACTTAAAGATGTTTCTATAATTGGTGGATCACCTGGATTTAGAACGAAACTATACTGTGTACTCGATGAATTAGTTGTTGGATTTTGGGCTGGTAAAGCAGTGACAGTTACTTGATAAGAAACGGTAATTAATCCGCTAGCAGGAATAGAAGGTAACAGGACACCGATATTTGGATCTGCATTGTTTTGCAAAACGCCATTAATAAGAAAAGTATTTGGAATAAAGGTAGTACCATCTGGATTTATATCTATGAAAGTAGGATTATCAGCAGAAACGCTTCCTGCATTCGTTAAAATAACGGTATAAGTTAATATATCTCCAACAGTAGCGAACTCTCGATCCACTGATTTTGCCGAAATTACATTTGCATCATTAACTTGGATAAATGTAGTGTTTGTAGTTGTGTTTGTACTTACAGGAGAAGCGTTTGGATCAACGATAAAGTTATAGGAGATGGAAGCGCTATTCAAAATAGGATTAGGATTTGGAATACTAGTTATTAATATTTGGAATGAAGCTGTAATTGTAGTATTAGCATTGATGCCACCAATATTGATGCTAGCTGGTGTTGCGCCCGGCTGAGTAACACCGTTAACTATAACACTGTTCGGTACAAAGGAAGTGCCATTCGCAATGGAATCGGATAGTAATACATTGTTCGCTGTAACATTTCCATCGTTTGTAAGAGCAAAGGTGTAAGTTAATACATCTCCAACTTCCACAAACGTTTGACTTACAGATTTATTAGCATGAAGATTTGCTAGTCTAATTGTTGATGTAACAGAATTAGAATTTGCTGTTTTTGAAGTTGGTGGCAGGCTTGGATTTACAGTGTAAATATAAGAGGAGAAAGCGTTATTAATGATAGGATTTTGTGCAGTAATGTTAATGACTGTTACTTGGAAGGATAAGGTGAAAGTAGCTCCACCAGGAATTGTGCCGATAGGTAAAGCAACGAGAGAATCTACATTTTGCAAAACTCCGTTGAGCGTTACAGAACCTAATGTTAATATCGTTCCATTTGGAAGTGGATCTGTTAGTTGAACGTTATTGGCGGCCGTATTTCCACTGTTTGTAATAAGGATTGTATAACTTATCGTTTCGCCAATTGTGACAAATTGTTTATTTGTAGACTTTGTTAATGTTAAATTCGCATTGTTAATTTGAGTAGTAACGACGTTAGAAGAAATGTTTTTCATAATGGGTGATTGGCTAGGGTTAACGGTGTACTGATAAGAAGCGCTTGATCCGTTAGATATGGCATTTGACGCGGGTATTGTGTTTACTACTACTTGAAATGAAACACTTTTGGTTGTGCCAGTTGGGATGGATCCTATGTTCACACCATTAGCGGGATTAGCGCCAACTTGTGTCGAGCCATCTATTGTTAAACTGTTTAGGACAAAAGTTGTTCCTGTAGGAATGACATCTGTAAAAATAACATTGTTCGCATTCGTATTACCTGTACCTGTAAAGGCAACAGTGTAAGTCAGGGTATCGCCAATATCTGCATAGTTTTTATCTACTGCTTTCGTCATTGTTACAGTAGCATTATTCACTTGAGTGGAGACAATATTTGTCGTATCAGTTCCACTTACTGCCGGCTGATTTGGTACAGGAATGTATTGATATGTTGTTGTACCACTATTTAATATTGGATTTGTTTGGGGGATAGAAGGAACGAATACTTGAAAGGAAATAGTAGTAGTAGAATTTGCAGCAATAGATCCAATTGATATACCATTAGCGGGATTTGCTCCAGCTTGAGTAACTCCGTTAACAGTTACACTCCCTGGAATGAAAGTAGTCCCGCTAGGAATCGGATCTGTATATATAACATTAGTTGCAGCGATATTTCCTATATTAGCTAAGGAAATACTGTAAGTTAATGTTTCACCAATATCGGTAAAAAGTTTGTTAACTGATTTTGTGCCATTAATATCTGCGAGGTTAATTTGTGTTCCTGCAGAGTTACTTGTTGCAAGACCGTTAAAAGTCGTTCCTCCGGCAATCGGTGTATATTGAAATGTAATATTCGCAGTGTTAGAGATAGGATTTTGACTTGGAAGAGAAACGACAGTCGCTTGGAAAGCTACTGTACGAGAAGAGCCATTATTAATTGTCCCCAGAGATATACCGGCGACCGGATTTGCGTTTGTTTGTGGTACGTTATCTATCGTTACGCTTCCAGGTATAAAGGAAGTACCGTTAGGGAGAACATCTGTAAAAGTAACGTTATTTGCAGGAAGAAGCCCGGTGTTAGGAACAGTAACTGTATAGGTTAGAATATCTCCAATTGTAGCGACACTTTTATTCACGCTTTTAGTTGCTTGTATATTAGGTGAGTTTATATTGATTTGTAAACCGACTGTATTTAACATATATGCATCCCCGTTAGTAGTTAAACGAATTGAGGCAGATACTTGGGAATTTGTTAAATAAGGAGAAATATCAATGGAAGTAATGTCCCATCCTTGTCTTCCAGCGGAGATATTTGTACTTGTAGAGGCACTCTGGTTTCGCGTTCCAAATGTACCAGTTGTATCTAAGTTCCCTGCAGCATTATTAATTTGAGAACCGAAGAAATTATTAACAGCATTATTTGGCCCAGATAATGCATTTAATGAACTGAAATTTGGTCCAAATAAAGCTTGATCCCCAGTTAAATCAGCATCCCCTTCAGTAGAACTTAAAAATAATCTCCCGCTTACAGGTCCCCCGGCAGGTGTTAAAAACCCTGAGACAGATACATCTGCACTACCGGTTTCTACAGAAACGCGGTTACCAGCTACGTAAATTGTTAAATTTCTTGCGGGTAAGGAACCGTTTTGATAAGCAACAATAAGCGTCCATCCTGCAGAATTAATGGCTCCATTAGAAGCGTCTAAAGGATCTACAAGTCCAGGAACAGAACCTGTTGTATAAGATCCAGATCCAGCAGCTTGAACGAGTGACGTTACATCCGCTGATCGTGTGTAAAATCCAAATGTGACAGATCCAGAAACGAATGTTTGATTTGAAGCTGTAACAGCCGAAGGGGTAATTGAGTATGTTGACACAGGTGTTGTAAAAGAAACGGGGTTTCCTAATACACTCGTAATGTTTTGATCCCGAGATAAATAGTTTCCACCCCAAACGAGTTCTGCGTAAAGAATAGTACTACCAGCAGGGATATTCAAAATAGCGGTAGAACTATTTTGTGTATAGTTTAACGTTGTACCTGCAGGAAAAGTAGTTACTTGTAAAGCGGTATTCGTAGTTACGAATGCACCAATTGCACCGATTGTACCAGCACGGTTTAGATTGCTAATTTTACTTAAACCTAGTGTGTTTCCTGTAATAGCGAGTGCGCCGTTAGTGGTGGTAGAAAATCGATTCGTAATGGGCATGTTGTCACCTCATTTACAATATAGTCTTGGTCAAAATAGGATATGTGTGTGAGTGATAAAGGGAAACATGTACAAGTTGATTCATGCAGAATGGTTCAAACGTCTAAAGAAGGAGATGGGGAATGATTGAAGTGGAGATTAGGGTGGAGCGTCTTAGGAAAGGGAAAATAGAGGATATTGTAGCATTATCTTCTCATATTGGCTGGGATTACAACAGAGAGGAAATTGAGATGATTTTGAATACGGGTATAGTATATGGTGTAGTAAATGAGAGAGAAGAGCTTATTGCTAGCGCAGCAATTATACTATACGGGGAGACATTAGCCTCAATTGGAATGGTAATTGTACATCCAGATTATAAAGGAAGAGGGATTGGAAAGATAATAACGGATTTATGTGTTAAAAGCGTATTAACTCAAACCCCCATTATGCTTATTGCCACGGATGAGGGGAAAATTTTATATGAAAAACTAGGATTCAGGGCTGTTAGTTATGTTTCTAAATACATATGTAACTCGTACAATGCGAATTACCATTGTGTAGGAAATGAAGAGTATATTGTGAATTATGAAGAACGTGATTTAGAAGAAATAATACAAATAGATAAAGATGCATTTGGAACAAATAGAGAAGAGTTTTTAAAGTATCGAATTATTCAAAGTGAACAATGTATTGTTACAAAGGATGCACAACAAAATGTATTAGGTTACGGTTTAAGTATACAAACGCCAGAAAATAAAATAATAGGGCCGGTCGTTGCTAAAAATGATGCGATGGCAATGAGAATGGTACATTATTTAGCAAGAGAGCATCATGGTAAATTAAGAATTGATGTACCAGAAGGAAAGAAAGGTTTCATGAAAGAATTAGAGATTACTGGTTTTCAAAAGGTTAATACCCCACCAATTATGATAAAAAATAGTGATCAAATTTTGAAAAGAAATGGAGAACTATACAGTATTGCAGCGCAAATTTTTGGATAAAAAAGAATCCTTTTGTGAAAAGGATTCTTTTTTATAGCCAAATTAATCGCGATATTGATCATGAATAGGTTGAAAAAGGTCTTCCTCGACATCTCTAACCATTGAAAAATGATCAACGTTATAATGTCCATGTAGAGTTTTATTATGATGACCAATAATTTGCTCTGCAGATAACACGTTAGAATCAGTTGTGGAATGACCATTTTTAATTAATGTAACGTCAAATCCTTGTACAGTTGCTGTTCTAACGGCGGTATCGATGCAATGTTCTGTTTTACATCCACCGATAACGATATGGCTAATCTTCTCTTCTTTTAAAAGTTCAAGTAAAGAAGTGCCATAGAATGCGTTTGTTGCTGCTTTATTAATAAGGATTGCAGACTGAGGTACTTTAATTTGATTATGTACTTCAAATCCTTCTCCGCTACCAGAAGCAACATCGATATCTCTTACGAAAACAATAAGGGCATTTGAATCTATTGCTTTCTGTACGGCTGTATTTAGTGTAGATAATAGCTCGGTTTTACGAAAAACTTCATTTTCTTGTTCATTTCCATCCATTAATTCTTGCTGAGCATCGATAATTAATAGTGCTTGTTTCATTCGATATCCCCTTTAATATAAAATAAATTCCACTTTACATATTCTTTTGTATTGTAAGGAACTCCTCTTTTTTCTAAGAAGTAAACGATAGATTTACAAAGTTGTCAAATAAATTTCATTCTCATAGAGTATAAAAACATGTATGATAGGAAGTGGAGAATTTTTGAGTAGGTGGGAATATCATGCAAACAGTAGAAGATTATCTTTCATTCTTACATACGAAAGGATTTAAATTATCAGAGGAAGCACAAGGATTTATTATGTTCGGACAAGGATATACTGGTGCATCTGATGGGATTGTGAACGTAGCAATAGAAGCGACGATTAAACATCAATTACAGTTTGATGGCAGTTATTTTGTTGCGTTATTAGAACGCTTGAAAGAAGAAGAAATTACAGATAAAAAAAGCGCTAAGGCTTTTATGCGGAAGTTACAAGCATAACTTCACGCAGCCCGCGCTTCTTTTTTCGTTTTAGAAGGTAGTTCAACAAAAACCATGCCTAGGAAAATACATAAACAACCGATAATGGCAGAAATAGAAAGTTGTTCGTTTGCAACTAGAACGCCTGTTAATGCAGCAAAAACGGGCTCCATTGCAAAAATAATTGCTACTCTTGTTGGAGAAGTATGTTTTTGTGCCGATGTTTGAATGAAAAAAGCAATGGATGTCGCAAATAGGGAAGTTAGAAATAGAGCGAATAAAAAGGATTGATTCGTCCATAGTGAAACTGAAAATAATTTTTCCCAATCTTCAAACAAAAAAGCGCAAATAGAAGAAAATATACCGACAGCTAATACTTGAGAGGTGCTTAGTAATAAAGGTGATATTTTCTTAGAAAAGAAACCGTTAACAAGAATATGGGCAGCAAAAGCAACTGCACAACCGAGAACGAGTATATCTCCAATGTTTAATTGAAAAGAATCACCAGCCGTTAATAAGTATAAACCTGCTGTTGCTACAGCAATGCCCATTACGATAAAAATGGTAGCTTTTTGTTTTAAAAAGATAAAAGACAAAATTGGTACCATAACGATACTAAGCCCTGTTAAGAAACCAGCTTTTGAAGAAGTTGTATAAAGTAAGCCGAATGTTTGTAATACATAGCCAATACATAAAAAGAATCCAACAATTAATCCAGCGAAGCTACTCTGTTTTATATCTTGTTTTGAAGCTCTTTTTGAGAAAATCATTTGAACGAATAATAAAATAATTCCAGCGAATAAAAAGCGAATACCATTAAAAGTAAATGGACCAACGAAAGACATAGCATTTTGAACGACAACAAACGTAGCTCCCCAAATAAAAGAGACAAATAATAAAGCAAGAGGAGCAACCCAATCTTTTTTCACACTCATACCCCCGTTAATTTTGTAAGATAGCTTTTCTAGCTAATTCATCAGCAACTTTATTTTGACTACTTGGAATCCACTTAATAAAAAAGAGATCGAAACTTTTTATGTACTGCAGTGCTTCCTCTAATAGTGGTGCAAATATTTTATTTTTTGCGTATTCTTTTTCGACAGCTCGCTCGACAAGCTGCGAATCGGTACGAAAAGAGACAATGTTATAATTATGCTCCGTGCAATATTTTAATGCCGCAAGTAAAGCGTGGTATTCTGCTTCATGATTGGACATTGTCCCAAGGGGCAATGATAACTGTACAGCTGGTTGCACCCCTTTAATAAACACTCCTGCACCAGAAGGACCAGGATTTCCTTTTGATGCACCATCAATATATACTTCAATCAAAATGAGAAACCTCCAAATTATAAGATGATCCCCTACTTATATGTTTCTTTGAAGTAGGGGATAGAGTGACTTAGCCGATTGTAATACTATAACGACATGTAAATGTTTCATTCGTTTGTAAAGATTGAATTCCTTTTTTTTCCTTGAAATCTTTTGCCGGATTTACTTCATCAGCAATCCCGTACCAAGGTTCAATACATAAGAAAGGTGCGTTCTCGCCTGGTGTCCATACACCCACAAATGGGAATCCGTCAAATTCTACTTTTACAAATTTATTATGTTTATGAGAACGAATAGAGATTTCATCCGTATTCATATTTTCAAAAATAAGTGCATCATTTTTGAATAAATCGTATGTAAGTGGTAATTCATTCGTATTTTCAGCGATTAATTGCTTTTTACTTGAAAGATAAGGTCCTTCTAATACGCTTGTTTCTAAGCGTTCAGAACCATTAAATGATAAATGATAATCTGTAAATGATTCGCCCTCTAATAAGGGGAAGTTGAAACCAGGATGTGCTCCGATTGAGAAAAACATCTCTTTTGAAGTAGGGTTATTTACTTCATATGTTACATGAACGATTTGTCCATCTAGCTCATAAGAAACGAGTAATTCGAATTCGTATGGGTATTTTTTTAATGTTTCTTCATTACTAGTAACAATATAAGTAATATTCGTTTCACTTTGTTCTTTTACAGAGAATGTAAGATCACGAGCAAAGCCGTGTTGTGTTAAAGAATATGGTTTACCATCTACGTAGTATGTATTATCTACTAATCGGCCGACAATTGGGAATAAAATTGGTGCGCGGCGCCCCCAATAAGTAGAATCGCCTTGCCATAAGTATTCAGTGTTATCTTCTTTTAAGCGAACGCTTTGTAATTCTGCACCTTTGTCAGAAATGGAAACGATCACTTTTTCATTTTGAATTGTTGCTGTCATGAAGTGAAACCTCCTAAATCTTTCATATGTTTTATTATACGTTGTCCAAAAGAAAAAAGGTAGTAAATGATAGGAATCTATTGACGAAAGAGTGCCTATTGCGTAAAATATAATCTTGTTGCTTAAAAACGAATAACGTGGTTCGAAACCATCCCACGTAAAAAAACTAAGGAGATTTTGTCATGAATATAAGGACATTAGTCGGTAATGGTATTTTAGCGGCATTATATATTGCTGTTTCTATGCTTATTCAGCCATTTGGCTTTACCAGTGTACAGTTTCGTATTTCAGAGATGTTTAATCATCTCGTTGTATTCAATAAGAAAGCAATTTACGGGATTGTATTAGGGGTATTTTTAACGAATCTCTTTTTCTCACCTATGATCGCTTATGATTTAGTATTTGGAGTAGGGCAATCCATTCTTGCATTACTTGCAACTATTATTTCTATGCGCTTCATTAAAGGTGTTTGGGCTCGTATGATTTTTAATACAGTTATTTTTACAGTCACAATGTTTATGATTGCAATTGAACTTCATCTTGCGTTTGATCTGCCATTTTTATTGACATGGCTAACTTGTGCAGTTGGTGAATTTGTTGTAATGGCAATTGGTATGCCTGTAATGTACTGGATTAATAAGCGAGTGCAATTTGAAAGATTTATGCAATAGATGAAAGAGCTGTCCTTACTTAGGATGGCTCTTTTTGTATGTGATTAAATTGTATATAATACTGTGACTCTTGATAAAATATAATAAAATAAATATAAGAAGTCTTATAAAAGGGGAATCTAGTATGAAATATAAAATACATTGGTTGTATAAAACGAAGCGTGGTTTACAAACTGAATTAACAACAGATTATATGAACATAGAAGAAGTGCTTCAATTTGCGGAGGATTTTGAGAAAACAGGTAGGGTGAAAGAACTTTTATTTTTCGATGAAATGGACGCGGAATGGTCATTAAAAGAAATGAAAAAACTGAGTAAGCAAGTGGAGGAAGATCCGCAAGAAATTCAAGTTTATTTTGATGGTGGTTATGATGTACAGACGAAAGAAGCTGGGGTTGGTATATGTGTATACTATAAAAAAGGAAATACAAATTACCGAATTCGTCGCAATGCATACATAGAAGGCATATATGATAATAACGAAGCGGAGTATGCAGCATTATTATACGGGATGAATACACTCGAGGAATTAGGAATTAAATATGAAGCAGTTACACTTCGTGGAGATTCTCAAGTTGTACTGCAGCAATTAGCTGGTGAATGGCCTTGCTATGATGAACATTTAAATCATTACTTAGATCAAATTGAACAAAAAGCGAAGCAAATGAAATTAAAACTTATTTGTGAACCGATATCTAGAAAACAAAATAAAGAGGCACATCAATTAGCAGCGCAAGCATTAGAAGGGACGACAATTGATAGTCATAAAGAAATAACCGAATAGAGAGGTGCACACGTGAAGAAGAAGCAACTCATTACAGAGGTAAATGACTTATTAGAAACGTATTGCGGAGGGTGTTTCCTGCAGGAACATAATCGGAAAAATCATAGTAAATACTATGCCCATTCTTTTTGTATACGGCAATGTACGGTTGGAGAGAAGTTGAAAAAGTATGGGGAGCAATTGTCATAAAAAAACATCCAGAGAATTTTCTCTGGATGTTTTTTAGTGCTTCGCTTCATGTAATTGATGCTCGCATTTACTTAATTTTTTTTCTTCATTCATTAGAAATGGCTCATCTAAATCCGTTGCAACGGATTTCATGATTTCAAGCTGAGAACGAGCCGATTCTACTGCAGTAGTGGCATGCTCTAATGTGTCTGGATCCATTGAAATTGTTGCAGAACCTACCATTTTTTGTGCAGTTTCTACACGGAATTTTACTTCTTCAAAATCATTTACATGTGACCCCATTGTTATTGCCTCCTTTGTATTTTGCGCATTTCACATAGTTTTTGCTCTGGAAAACGGAAATATACAAAGGAATAACAAAGGAATAACAAAGGAATAACAAAGGAATAACAAAGGAGGTTACCAAGTAAGGTAACCTCCTGTCATATGTGGGATTAAAGTTTTGCCACGTTAGCAGCTTGAGGTCCACGGTTTCCTTCAGTAATGTCGAAAGATACTTCTTGACCTTCCTCTAAAGCTTTGTAGCCGTCGCTTTGAATAGCAGAGAAATGTACGAATACATCTTCAGAGCCTTCCATTTCGATAAATCCAAAACCTTTTTCATTGTTAAACCATTTTACTTTTCCTTGCATGTCACAATTCCTCCTAAAAACGATTCCTTTTTTCATTTAGTGAAATTCATTAAAAAATAATAAAAATAAAAAATGCTATATTCTCGAATATTCTGCTAAATGATTAATTTAAATATACATGAATTGGTAGAATTTAGTCAAGTAAGCGTTTTAAAAATTTTGTATTTTGAATTAATTTTTTCTTGAGTTTTTAAAAAGGTATAGGACAAGCCGAGTATGTAATATTCTTAAGTGAATGCTGTACATAATGAGGTGAAAGAATGGATGAGTCTTATTTATTAGATAATGAAGGGATGAAAAATAGAGTCGACATACCAAATTGGGTTGCAAAAGAATTTCATGATTTTTCGAGTGTCGTGTTAGAACCAACCTTCCCGTGTTATTTCGGTTTAACAGCTTTGAAGAAGAATGAACTTCGTTATTCATTTCTCTCTCATAATGATTGGAGTCATTTGCCCAATACAATGTTAACTTTTTTGGAGCTAATGAAAGAGCGGCCGATTGTAAGAAGAGGATTTTTTCTTTTTGTGGAACCGGAATGTGAAGAAAAATCAATCGAATATTATCGAGATTATTTTTGGAAAGTACTACAATATTTGCATGAACAAGATAATCAATTATGGCCAAAGCAAATCCCGAAAAATCCAGACCATCATTTATGGGAATTTTCATTTGGTGGTGAACCAATATTTGCATTTGGGAATGCGCCAGCTTATAAACAGCGAAAGACTAGGCATTTAGGAAATTCTCTCGTTATTGGATTCCAGCCACGAACTATTTTCGATGGATTAGAAGGAGATCGTCCTAAAGGGTCGTATTCAAGACAAATGGTCCGTGAACGAGTTGAAAAGTGGGATCAGTTGCCGAAGCACCCTAACATTAGTCACTACGGCGATCCTAATCATCGTGAATGGAAACAATATTTCATAGGGGATGATATTGAGCCGATTAAAGGTAAATGTCCTTTTCATCATAGGGTAGAGAAATAAGAGCCATCAACTGGATGGCTCTTTTGCATATTTTGGATAAAAAAGGGTATTGTATTAGTGAATAATTTTTATGAAAGCTAGTCTATTTTCTTTATTTGCATCATTACTTAATAGTAAAAGAAGTAGAAAGGATAGAGTGATGTTTGGAGCAATTATACAACAAATAGTATTAGGTATTTCATTAGCTGCACCTGTAGGTCCGATTAATATTGAAATGTTAAAACGAGGAATTGAACGTGGATTTTGGCATGCGTGGATTGTTGGAATCGGAGGAATGACTGCTGATATTTTGTTTATGCTGCTTATTTATTTTGGTTTATCTTCTGTGTTTATGTATACATATGTACAAGCTTTTATGTATTGCGCTGGTTTTTTCTTGTTGTTTTATTTAGGGTTTCAAAGTGTAAAACAAGGAATTTCTCACTCTAATATGGAATATAAACAAGAAGAGATAGGTGGACTTAAACAATCTTTTATGGCAGGATTTCTAATTGCGATATCCAATCCATTAAATCTCGTTTTTTGGTTTGGTATATATGGAAGTACACTTAGCTCGTTGCTTACAAAGGTAACGAAACAAGAAGCTTTTTTGTACAGTCTTTGTATTATTGTTGGTATTATTTTGTGGAATTTAAATATTGCTTTTTCTGTACATTTTGGAAGAACTTTATTAAAGAAAAAAGCACTTGGCTATATTACAGCCGGAGCAGGTATTATTTTAGTAGGATATTCTATCCATTTTGCATACAAAGCTTTACAGTTGTTCATATAAGATTGAAGGGGAGATTTTTATGTATCGAACCACTATTGACGGAAAAGAAATTATCATCACTTTAGCACCAAAAATCCGAAAAGAAATTACTGATAGGAATCCACTATATGAAGCGGTATTTAAAAATGCAGCAAGGTTGCTGCAAACGAAACAACCAACGTTTGCGGTAAATCATGAAGTATTTGGGCTTATTATTGGAGAAGTACAAAGGGGTGAAGTAACAGTGTTTGCAGTAGAACACATTATTCCGAAGCAAAATATATTTGGTCCGAACACTTTTTTCTCTACAATAGAACAGCAGGCAAATTTGTAAAGTGAATAGAATAAGAATGAAATAGAAAAAAATGGTCGTAACGATATGTTGCGGCTGTTTTTGTGGAAAAGGGGGAAGTAAGATGAAGAGAGTGGTGAAAGAGTTTTTTTTACAACATGATATTGTTATTATGTATAGTGTTCTATTAATTTTTATTATTATTTTAAAAATGCAATTTTTTACATGGATTGGTATGTTAGCGTGTATGTTTGGGATTGTTTTTTATACGTTTAACGAATATATGACACACCGTTTTTTATTCCATTTAAAGCCGCCTAAAAACGCATTTTTATTAAAAATGTTAAGAAGATTACATTATGATCATCACGTATATCCAGATGATTTAAAACTTTTATTTTTGCCTGTATGGTTTAGTATACCTAGCTTTACTATATATTTACTTATAACGTATGGTATTACAAAAAGTGTTACTGTTACACTTTCATTCGGAATCGGAATGATTATCATGCTCCTCGTTTATGAATGGAAACATTATATTGCACATAAACCGATTCGTCCCTTCACTAAGTTTGGAAGATGGCTAAAAAAACAGCACATATTACACCATTATAAAAATGAAAAGTTTTGGTTCGGAGTTTCAAATCCAGTATTCGATTTTATATTTAGAACACTTAAAGATGGAAAAGACGTTGAATTAAGTGAAACAGCTCGTAATTTAGAAAAGGAGACAAAGAAAGAAGTAGTGCGATAAGCACTACTTCTTTCTTCTATTTTAATGGGAATAAAAGTTTAATCGAATCAATCAAATTTTATGTTAAAAAAGTATATTGAAAATTTAGGAGAAAATGACGAAAAATGTCTATCGAAAAATCTTTGCAGGAATGTACGGATTGTCTAAAATGAAAATAAGTTTCTGAATATTTATAAAATTTAGTATTTATGTATGCAAGGTGAATTGTATTTTAAGTTAAGAGAGGGGACCAGAGAATGAAACGAGATGATACGTCAGCACGTAAGTTAAAAAATGAGGTGAATTATACAGAAGTTGTTCAGTCTGAAGAGTTTCAATTGTTATTAAATACGAAAAAGAAGTTTATCATTCCGATGAGTATTTTCTTTTTAAGTTTTTTTATAGCACTACCTATTTTAACATCGTATTCAAAGGTGCTTAATACACCGGCATTTGGTGATGTGACATGGGCATGGGTATTTGCTTTTGCGCAATTTATTATGACATGGTCATTATGTATGATTTACAGCAAGAAAGCCGAATCCTTTGATGAAATTTCGCAAAAAATTCTGCAAGATATGCAAAAAGGGAGGGGCTGAATTTGAATACTACTGCGTTTGCACTATTTTTAATTATTGTTCTTGGTACGCTCGTCATAACCTATTTTGCATCAAAAAAAACGAAAAATGCGAGTGAATTTTATACGGCTGGAGGGGGATTAACTGGCTGGCAAAATGGTCTGGCTATTGCTGGGGATTACATGTCTGCTGCGTCATTTCTTGGTATAGCCGGAGCGATAGCGTTAACTGGGTTTGATGGGTTCTTTTATAGTATCGGCTTTTTAGTTGCTTATTTAGTTGTTCTATATCTTGTCGCAGAACCGCTTAGAAATTTAGGGAAGTACACGTTAGCGGATATGATTGCGGCACGTTTTGATGCGAAAAAAGTTCGTGGTATAGCAGCGCTTAATACGATGACGATTTCAATTTTTTATATGATTGCACAATTAGTTGGTGCGGGTGCACTTATTAAACTATTATTAGGTATTGAATATACAACATCTGTATTAATCGTAGGTACACTTATGACTGTGTATGTTATTTTTGGAGGAATGACAGCTACGAGCTGGGTTCAAATTGTAAAGGCTGTACTACTTATGGCAGGGACATTTATTATTTCTGTTATCGTTTTCTCCAAATTTAATTTCAGTGTGACTGAAATGTTCGCTCACATGAAAACAGCTACTCCATTAAAAGATTCGTTTTTAAATCCAGGAGTAAAGTATAAGGATGGTCTTGATACACTTTCTTTAAATTTAGGACTAGTCCTTGGTACAGCGGGATTACCACATATTCTTGTCCGCTTTTTTACAGTACGTGATGCAAAAACTGCACGTCAATCTGTTGTATATGCAACGTGGTTAATTGGCGCGTTTTATATTATGACAATTTTCTTAGGGTTTGGAGCAGCAGCGTTTGTAGGAAATGAGGCGATTATTAAAGCAAACCCTGCTGGTAATATGGCAGCACCTTTATTAGCAAAAGCATTAGGCGGAGATTTCTTATTTGCTTTCGTATCAGCAATTGCTTTTGCAACTATTTTAGCTGTAGTAGCAGGACTTGTGTTAACAGCAGCATCAGCATTCGCGCATGATTTTTATAATGAGATTATCCGTAAAGGAAAATCAACGGAAAAAGAGCAAGTGTCAATGGCTCGTTATGCGTCTATTGGAGTAGCGATAGTATCTATTATACTTGCTTTATTTGCTCAAACATTAAACGTAGCATTTTTAGTATCACTAGCATTTGCGGTTGCAGCGAGTGCAAATTTACCGGTTATATTATTTACAATCTATTGGAAGCGTTTTAATACAACAGGAGCAATTTCTGGTATGATTGTTGGTCTTGTATCAGCGATTGTTCTTGTAGCGTTAAGTCCAAATGTTTGGAACCCAGTAGCTGGAAAAGCTATTTTTGTTGGAGAAGCGATATTCCCATATACGACACCTGGAATTATTTCGATCCCGCTCGGGTTTCTTGCAGCATATTTAGGAACTGTTTTCTCTAGTAAGAAAGAAGATGCAGCGAAATTTGATGAAATTCTTGTGAAATCTAATACTGGTCATGGTATTAGTGATGCATCTTCGCATTAAAAAAGAGGAGCTTTTCGAAATATAAGAAAAGCTCCTCTTTCTTTTGACATTTTCTTATAAATATTACTTTAATTTTGGTAGGATTTGTCTTGTGTTTGTGGAATGAAAATAGGCAGGGAGAAATTTAACTCATCATGGCACCAGCGCAGCTTTGTGAAAAATAAGTTGTTATGGAAGGTGGAAGAAATGATGAAGACAAAACAAACCGATGAATTATTAGCAAAAGATGAGCAATATGTGTGGCACGGAATGCGTCCCTTTAGTCCAAGTAGTACAATGGTAGGGGCAAAAGCAGAAGGGTGCTGGGTTGAAGATATACAAGGAAAAAGATACTTAGATGGTATGAGTGGTCTTTGGTGTGTAAATAGCGGATATGGAAGAAAAGAGCTTGCAGAGGCAGCTTATAAGCAATTGCAAACATTATCATATTTTCCGATGTCACAATCACATGAACCAGCAATTAAGCTCGCTGAAAAGTTAAACGAGTGGCTTGGTGGAGAGTATGTTATTTTCTTCTCTAATAGTGGATCAGAAGCGAATGAAACCGCTTTTAAAATAGCAAGACAATATTATGCTCAAAAAGGTGAACCGCATCGTTACAAATTTATGTCACGTTATCGTGGTTATCACGGAAACACAATGGCGACGATGGCAGCGACTGGACAAGCACAGCGTAGATACCAATATGAGCCATTTGCTTCAGGTTTTTTACACGTAACGCCCCCAGATTGTTACCGCATGCCAGAAATGGAATCACAAAATATTTATGATGTAGAGTGTGTGAAAGAAGTAGATCGTGTTATGACATGGGAATTAAGTGAAACGATAGCAGCATTTATTATGGAGCCAATTATTACAGGCGGAGGTATTTTAATGCCACCACAAGACTATATGAAAGCAATTCACGAAACATGTCAAAAACACGGAGCACTACTTATAAGTGATGAAGTTATTTGTGGTTTCGGGCGTACAGGAAAAGCATTTGGGTTTATGAACTATGACGTTAAGCCTGATATCGTTACGATGGCAAAAGGTATTACGAGCGCATATTTACCATTATCAGCAACAGCTGTAAAAAAAGAAATTTATGAGGCATTTAAAGGAACAGGAGAATATGAATTCTTCCGCCATATCAATACATTTGGTGGAAATCCAGCGGCTTGTGCATTAGCGCTTAAAAACTTAGAGATTATGGAAAATGAAAATTTAATTGAGCGCTCTGCACAAATGGGTTCACTTTTATTAAATCAATTAAAAGAAGAAATTGGGGCACATCCGCTTGTTGGAAATATTAGAGGGAAAGGGTTATTAGTTGGAATCGAACTAGTAAATGATAAAGCGACGAAAGAACCAATTGATAATGACAAAATTGCAAGTGTTGTAAATGCTTGTAAAGAAAAAGGGCTCATTATTGGGCGTAACGGTATGACAACAGCAGGATATAATAATGTCTTAACATTGGCACCGCCGCTCGTTATATCAAGTGAAGAAATTGCTTTCGTTGTTGGTACGTTGAAGACGGCGATGGAGCGTATTTAATTAATTGAGCGAGCTGTAATATACAGCTCGCTTTTGTTTATTACGTGAAATAGGATAGCTTTTTAAAGGAAGGGATATTAATGGAGAAATATGACCCTAGTAAACATTATCACATCGGATATTATGAAGATGGATATGATTTAGAAGTGACAGCGTATAAAAGAATAAATGAACCAATTTGGGATGCCTATATTCCACACTATGAGGTAGATGATTTTTACAAAAAAGTGGAGGAAATGAAGCTAGGTGAATATATAGATAATTATGGCATTAAGGTGTATTCATTTAGTAATGATATCGATGATGAAGAAGCGCGAACTATGTTTGAAAACTGGTTAAAAATGAATGGAATTGTTTAAAGATAAAATGAAAAAGGAGATTGCTATCTTATAAGATAGCAATCTCCTTTTATTATATGAAACTTATTTACTTGCTTTCATTGCTTTATCTTTTGCACCAAAAGTGTATTTTAACATTGGTGGTGTAATCATTGTAGTTAAAATAACGACAATAACGATAGCTGTAAAGTAATCTTGTGCTAATAGGCCAGAAGAAAGTCCTGTTCCTGCGATGATAAGTGCAACTTCACCACGAGAAACCATACCAGCACCGATAATTGCAGAAGACTTTGCATCAAATCCAGTGATTCGTGCACCGAATCCACAACCAATTAGTTTTGTGAATACAGCGATAACTGTTAATGCTAAGATGAACCAAATTTGATCGCCAATACCGTCAAATGTAATATTCATACCGATACTAACAAAGAATACTGGAACGAACATAGCGTAAGCAATTGGTTCTACTTTCTTTTCTACTTCATGTTTGTAGTTCGTTTGAGAAATAGCGATACCAGCTGCGAAAGCACCGATAATACCAGCAATTCCTAATAGTTCGCCGAAGTATGCGAATGAGAAACAGATGATAAGCGCAGCACTAACGATAGACTCAGATACGCGAAGCGGTGATAACCAACGCATGATTGCTGGAACACCTTTCCAACCAATTAAAATGATAGAAGCAAAGAATACTACTTTCTTCAAGATAATCATTGTTAAGTTAACGTCATCTGTTCCTAAGAAGCTCATTGCAAATGCTAATAAAATAACAACAAGAATGTCATCAAATACAGCGGCTCCAAGCATCGTCGTACTTTCACGTGTTTTCATTTTACCTAAATCACGAAGTGTTTGAACGGAAATACTAACACTTGTTGCACATAGAAGTAATCCTAAAAAGACAGCATTCCCTTGTTCCATACCGACAACAAGGCCGGCAACGTAACCACCTACGAATGGAAGAACGATACCTCCAAGTGCAACAGCTAAAGAAGAATTACGATTTGCGTTTAATTCTTCTAAGTCTGTTTCAAGTCCTGCCATAAACATTAAAAGAATAACTCCGACATTACTTAATTGTGTTAGAAGCTCTGAATTTTCAATCCATCCGAATATAGCTGGACCGATAACGATACCAACAATTAATTTACCGAGTACAGAAGGTTGACCTAATCTAACACTAAGGTCACCAGCGAGCTTTGTACTTAATAAAATAAGTGCAATCTGAAAGAAAAATTCGAATTCCATTTGATCCTCTCCTCATCATTTTTTATTTTTATCATACGATTTCTCGGAATTTGCCTAATGATAATATGTAAAGATCCATTAAACAAAGGGTCTGATTACGAGTTCTTTTGAACTTGTAATTTGAACCTGTAATTAATATATAATAAAATTTATTAAAAATCAATGAAAAAATAGCAGATTTTCATGAGAGGATTCGTTTTAGAAACGGGGGATATAGATATATAATAGGAAGTAATAAAGTTTACATATAATGAATGGAGAAAGAAAAATGTTATTAAATCAACGTTTTACAATTGGGGAAATGGCGAAAATGCATAATATAGCGGAATCTACATTACGTTATTATGATGAAAAAGGGATTTTTCATCCGTCAATTGTTGACCCTCAAACCAATTATCGTTATTACACAATTGATCAGTTTTCACTATTAGATACGATTAAATTTTTACGCCAATTGAACATCCCGTTAAAGGAAATAAAGAAATATATTGATGAACGAAATCCATCTTATGCGCTGAATTTACTTGAAAAACAACAAGAAATGATGCTGAAAAAACAAAGAGAAATCGAGTATGCTTTGGCAAAAATGGAACATAAAATCCATTTAATGAAGAAAGCGACGAAATCTGAAGCAAATCAAATTATTTATAAAAAGATACCGAAACGAAAAATTACAGCAATTGCAGTTGCACCAAATACAACGGATGATATGTTTGAATATTATATCCATTCGTTGCAAAAAAATATGAAGCAAATTGATAATAGTTTATTTTCAGGTGATATCGGTGTAACAGTTTCAAAAAAAGCATTAATGCAAAATGAGTTTCAAGCATATAACAGTGTGTTTATTTTATTGGATTACATGCCTTTTGAAGCGCATACTTCAGATGAAATAAAAGAAGGGATATTTGCCTGTTCTTATCACCATGGACCATATGAAGAAACAGACGCAACGTATACGGAATTATTAAAGCACATTGATAACGAAGGATATGAAGTGTGCGGAGATGCACTGGAACTTGCATTAATTGATTGGTCCGTAACAGAAAATCCGAAGGAGCAAGTAACGGAAATTCAAATACCTGTTGTTAAAAAATAGGCTTATATATTTTTCGATTCTCTATTGACCTTCAAGTAACTTGAAGGTTTAAACTGTGAACAGAGCATTGAAAAAGGAGCATTTATATGATGGAAACAACAGAAAAATTAAGAGAAAAACCAATTAAAAGTTTATTTATTACGTATTTAATACCAGCTGTTCTTGGGATGGTATTAATGTCGGTTAATATTGTGATTGATGCAGTCATGATTAGTAGAGGAGTTGGAGCGAACGGTTTAGCCGGAGTAAACGTAGCTATTCCAGCATTTTCAATTTTCTTCTCCATTTCATTATGGATTGGAATGGGCGGAGCAACGCTATATTCCATTGCACTAGGTGAAAATAAACTGGAAAGAGCAAGGTCTATCTTTACTCAATCTATGACAGTAGCAGTTGTTATCGTGGGCGTTTTAGCGGCTATTTGCTTATGGAGAATAGAAGATTTAGCATATTTATTTGGTGCGAATGAAGTGATTTTACCATACGCATTAGACTATTTACAGGTGTTATTAACATTTGGAATGATATACGTTTTAGAAAATATTTTAAGTACATTTATACGAAATGACGGCAATCCTAATTTAGCAATGGCAGGTCTTGTTGTAACGGCTGTATTAAATATAGTGTTCGACTATATTTTTATTTTCATCTTTGGATGGGGTGTAACTGGTGCTGCTTCAGCTACTATTCTTTCGGCGGCAATTGGTTTCCTTGTATTATTAACTCACTTCTTTAGAAAAAGTAGTATTTTAAAATGGACGAAATTCCATTTTGAATGGGATACGGTTAAACAAATTATGGTGATCGGTTTCCCAAGTTTTACAGCAGAAAGTACAGTTGCAATCGTAACAATCGGTTTTAACATTGCATTCGTTCAATATGCAGGAGAAATAGGAGTCGCTTCCTATGCGATGGTGAATAGTATTCATGCAATGACATTACTATTATTCTTCGGTGTTGGTGCAGCATTACAACCAATCGCTAGTTTCCATTACGGTGCAAACTTATCAGAAAGATTGCGTGAAGGATTACAGTTTGCTGTGAAAATTGCGCTTGTACTCGGAGGCATTGCGATTGTTGTCGGTTTATTCTTTGGGAAATATATTATAGGTTTATTTAATGTTCAATCGCCAGAACTATTGGAGTTAACGTTAACAGGTATTAGTTTATTCTTTATTCAATATGTATTTTTAGGCTATAACATTGTGTATGGAGAGTATTTCCAATCAGTGCGACAAACGAAAAAATCAGTACTTATAATAATGAGCCGAGGTTTACTATTTGTTATCCCATTGTTATGGATTATGCCAAAAGTATTTGGTATAAACGGAATTTGGCTCGTTATGCCAGTAGCGGAAGTATTGACAGCAATTATCATATTTACGATGAATCGTATGAAACATCCTGTTCCGTTAAACATGGCGAGAGAGAAAAAAGCAATATAGTGAAGAAAATCCCCTTGAACAAGTAAGGGGATTTTTTTTCATTCTTTTAAACTAATCGCAAAAGATCCATCTGTCTCCTGCACAGAAGCGAAAGCCACATTTTTAATATTTGTAACGCCTTTCTCCATTAACTCTGCATGTAACCACTTTTCATTTTTATGGATTAATTTTAAGTTATCGTATTGAATTTGTGAATCAACGATAAGAGCAATTGGTAAGCCTGCATACTTAACATTTATATTCAAATCTTTTGGAGTCAGAGGCACAAGTTCTCTTTTTGGTAAAATACTAATAGCTCCATTCGCTTCTAATATCGCATACTCAATTTCATGAACACTTGGATATCCTGCGACGCGAAGGTTAGAAAGCAATTCAGGGATCGGATATCTACTTTTTTGTAAGTTCTCAAAAATAATATCACCATGTTTAATTAAAATAATGGGGTGTCCGAGAATAAAACGATTTAGTTTGTTGAGTAGGCTTAATTTTGTAAGAAGCAAATGCAAACATGTAATAACGACCATACCGAGAAATGCTTGTAAAGCACCAGCGACTGGTATGGCTTGAAAAGCTAAATAAGATAAAAAGATAATAGCCCCAAAATCATGAGGAGTTAGTTGTGCTAATGCAGATTTACCAAGTAGCTTAAGTGATAGTAAAAATAAGATGAAAAAGAATGATACGTTACATAAAAAGAGAAGCAATAGGGACACTCCTTCGTGCGAAGTTGTACTTACTATTCCCGAAATTAATAGAAATATTACCTTTTGGAGGATAAATTAGGCTTAATTGGAATTTGTCTGTATACAAACGAATAAATGGATATTATGATGAAGGAAGTAAAGGGAATAGGGGTATATGGATATGAGAAAGAAGAAAATAATCAAGTATATTTTAGTTGTTATAATGATTTGCCCCGTATATGCGGGGTTTTTACAATATAACATTTATAAGCATGGGCATATGAATGCAATTGATGATGCGGATTATATAATTGTACTAGGATCGAAAGTAAATGGAACAAAACCTTCGTATTCATTGCAATATCGTATTGATAAAGCAGCTGAGTATTTAAAATTACATGATAAAACAATTGCTATTGTATCTGGAGGCCAAGGAAAAGGTGAAGATATTACAGAAGCATTAGCGATGAAACAAGGATTAATGAAACAAAATATTGCAGAAGACCGCATTATAATGGAAGATAAGTCGACGAGCACAGATGAAAATATTAAATTCTCAAAACCGTTAATTCCAGCCAATATGAAAAAAGGTATGATCGTAACAAACGATTTCCATATGTTTAGAGCGAAAAAAATAGCTGCAAAACAAGGTTTGCAATTAGAAGGGCTTCCGGCCAAAACACCGAAGCCAATTATCATTCCATCGAATGTACGAGAATATTTAGCGATTACGCAATATTGGTTTATGAATCGAATATAGTTAAAGTAATCCCGCCCAAAATTTGAGGCGGGATTTATTTCGAGGGAAATCTTACAAAAATGTCATGTTCATGAAAGGTAAAGCGATAGTTTCTGGAAAGGTTTCCTGACATAATGAAGGTAACAAAAAACTTTAGAGGTGAATCGTATGAAAGGAAATAATATTTTATCCTCGCTATGTTATTTTAGTATCTTTTTTGCACCATTTTTACTACCAATTATTGTTTACTTCGTTGCGGAAGATGAAGTGAAATATCATGCGAAAAAAGCATTTTGGTCACATGTTTTCCCATATGCAATTTTATTTGGAGGGTTAGCTTTATCAGGAGTATACGGTTTAAGTTTCAATCAGTCTGAGAGCGTTGGAATTGGGATGGTTATAACGTATGCAGTGTTTATTCTTGTAGGAATTTACTACTTCATTTGGAATATTGTTAAAGGTATTAAAGTATTGAAAGCAGCTTAACATTGTCGTTATGTGTGTAAAGTCGATATAATTTCATTTACCATATTAATATGTATTTAAAAAAGAGCAACTCACAAAGGAGTGCTCTTTTTTTGCTTATAAGTTGTGAATAATGAAAAAGATATGTTAATTTTTTATTATGAAGAGAAAAAAGGAGTGGTTTTTATGAATGAGATGATACATAAAATGGAGCAACACGTTTCAGTTCGTAAATATAAAGAAGAACCAATTTCAAAAGAGATAGTAGAAAGAATGGTGCAAGCTGCGCAGCATGCAGCTTCCTCACATTTTGTACAGGCGTATTCTCTTATATATGTAACAGATCAGGAACTAAAGGTTAAACTAGCTGAATTATCCGGGAATCGTCATGTGAAAGACTGCGCAGCATTCTTTGTATGCTGTGCGGATTTAAAACGTCTAGAAACTGCATGTGAGAAACATGGAACAGAAATTAAACATGAGGGAGTAGAGGACTTTATTGTAGCAACAGTAGATGCCTCATTATTTGCACAAAACTTAGCACTTGCAGCTGAATCATTAGGATACGGCATTTGTTATATTGGCGGAATTCGTAATAACCCGAAAGAAGTGAGTGAATTGCTTTATTTACCGGATAAAGTATATCCGGTATTCGGAATGACAGTGGGCGTACCAAATGAAGAGCATGGAGTTAAGCCGCGTTTACCGGTAGCGGCCATTCTTCATGAAAATGGATACGATGAAAAGAAATATGATGAATTATTAAACGAATATGATGAAACGATGAGTGCGTATTACAAAGAAAGATCGTCAAATCAAAAAAACGTAACATGGACGGAATCAATGAGCTCATTTATGTCCAAAGAGAAAAGAATGCATATGAAAGAGTTTTTAAATGAAAAAGGATTAAATAAGAAATAAGTAAAAAGGCAAACCTGAGATGTTAGCTTAAGTTATAACATCACATGCAAAACCGAAGCTAAGAAAGCGAGACTCGCTTTCTCAACTTCGGTTTTTATTTGTTATTATATAAAATGAAAATAAAAATTAATAAATTTTTACAAAAGTGATAGAAAATGAGAATGAAATGCCAATAGTAAGTAAAAGCAGCTGCTAAAGGGGAACTGAGGAAGGAAGATGTTTATGATTTTCGATTCTGAAGAGGATTTAATTATAGCTATGAAAAAACGCGATCAAGATGCTTTGAAAGAAGTAATTGATCAATATGGAAAATTAATTTTGTACATTATTCATAAATCATTAAGTACCCCTATTGAAAAACAATATGTGGATGATTGTTATAATGATGTATTTACTATCATTTGGTTTAATATCGAACAATTTGATATAGAAAAGGGAAACTTAAAATCTTGGATGATTGGTATTACTAAATTAAAGGCATTGGAATATAAAAAGAAAGTATATAAAGAGAATAAAATCGATAAAGACGTAGAAATAGATACAAGTATCCATGATAGGTATGAAATAGAACAAGAAGAAGAGATTATGGAACTCGTACAAGATTTAAATACAAAGGATCGGTATATCTTTTTAAAGAGGTATATTGATGGGTATTCCATTGACGATATTGCGAAAGAATTAAAAGTAACGGCTGACTATATATACAATCGAATTTCTCGTGGAAAGAAAAAACTTCAAAAACTGTGGAAAGGGAGTGTGTAATATGGATAAAAGATTATTATCGATGTTAAATGAGCTCCAATATTCAGAAGAAGAAATTACACGTTTAGAGAAAGAAGCGAATGATTCTATAAATATAGATAAGTATTATGTGAGAAATGGAGAACTGCTAAAAAAATTAACTTTACAAATGCTTGAAGAGTCAATTCGCGAAGAGTTACAAAAAAAATGAAGAAATTGAGGATGAACTGTTAGTAGAAGAGGGATGCATGGTAAATACAAAAGTAATACCGAATATTTATACTGTAGGTGCAACTTTTTACTATTATATCGTTTTAACAAATAAAAGGTTGCTGATGAAAGGATTAGATTGTTATTTTAAAAAGGTAAATGAATACAGTATGTTAATAGAAGATATTCAAGCAATTTCACAACATAAAAAAATGAAAAACGTATACGGGATTAAATATAATAAAAAATATATACAATTTGGAAGTATAGAGCACGAACAAGAACTAGCTATGATTATTATGAAATTAAAACAGCATGGAGTAAAAGAAGAGAAATATAAAGATTTTGAGAAAGGCTGGATGATTTATTTCAATGTTCTTGTCATAGTAACATCCGGTCTTTTATTTTTAAAATATTTAATGTAAAAAGCGGCATAATAGCCGCTTTTTATGGTTTAGTTAGTATTCTATTGATGATCTTGTAGCTTTAAAATATTCTTCTCATGAAAGAATCATCAGTGGGACTACTAATTGTAAACTGACAATAAAGTTATTTAATTTAAAAACTTAAAACACGTATAACCCCGTTCCGATTTTAAGACGGGGTTAAAATAAATTTGTTTAATTTTTGATGTGAAATACTCCACTGCACTTAAAAATACACCAAACCAATAAATTCGTTTAGATCTATGTGTTATCGCACACTCTAAAGCACCTTCTAATTTAAAAAACTTATTTATAACAAATTCAAACTTTCAATGAGAAGATAAATGCCTGTACAACTCAAAAGGGTATATGTAAAAAATTTAAAAATCCGTTGATTAAGCCATTTGAAAATAATTTGGCCTATAAACAAACCTAAAAATACAATTGGAATTGCATAAAAACTTGATTCCCAAATTGCTTTGTTTGTGCCAGTAAAGAGTATTTGAGTGACTAGACTAATGAAATATATAAACAGATAAAAAGCCAATGTAGTTGCTCTTAACTTCTCTTTTTTCGTATCAGTTCCTGTAAAGTAAAGTAACAGGGGTGGTCCTGGCATACCGATACTTGTCGTTAAAAGACCGGATAATCCACCCACTAAGAAATCTCTAGATTTTGTTGATTTAATCTTAAAGTTGCATATTAGCATCAACGTTAATAGTAAGAGCAGGATGCTAATTGCTAATTTAAATGTGTTGATGTTAATGGAAATGAAAATTAAAATACCAAAAGGAACACCAACTATACTTCCGAAAATTAATCTTTTCAGTAGAATAAAATCAATGTCCATTCTTATTTTCCAAATGAGTGATATGGAAATAATTAATGATAAAATGATATTTATTTGTATAGCTTCTTGTGGTAGAAATAACATGAGCAAGAAAGGTGTTGCCATAATAGAAAAGCCAAAACCTGTACTTGTTTGTAAAATAGAAGCTACTAATATAATACATATGAAAATGAATATAATCTCCAAAATAGCCCCCCTACATAATTAGATCCAATAAATATTTTAACATAAAGTGAAATTTTAATCAGTGGGGGTTTTGTTCATCCCCCACTGATTATTAGCCCACACCAATTGGGATCTTGCTGCCCGGCAAATAGCCGCTTTTTATGTTGCGGTTAATATTCCAAAGATGATCCTGTAGCTTTAAAATATTTTTCTCGTGAAGGCGTCATTACCCGGATTGCTAATAAACAGGAAAGGAAAAGAATGAGTAATGAACTACTGATTACAGTAATTTGAACGGAAAGAAATTGTGCGGATGCTCCAATTGCTAAAATGAAAAAGATTTGGATGAAATTTTTTATTGAATCAAACACGCTATCGATACGTCCTATCATATGTACAGGGATGTTATTTTGATAAAATGTTATAAAGCCAGTACCGGCAAATGATGAAGAAATGCCAAGTAAAATGAAACCGCTCGCTGCGACTATAAATGAATTTGAAAAGGCAAAAATCACATAACCTATTGCTGTGAAAATCATACCTAATCCGATACAATGTTGAATTGGTAATCGTTTGGCAAATAGAGAGACGAGAAATGAACCGAAAACGTAAGCGGCACCAGTTATACTAACAAGCATGCTATATTCTATATCGGATAAAAACAGTACTTGATTTGTGAAAACAACTTCTTGTGAATCGAGTGCCATAGAAACAAGCATAGTAGCTTGAAATAAAACGAATATGAGAATTATGTAAGTTTCCGTTCGAGCGAATGAAAAAACTTGTTTCCAATCACTTCGTAATGTTTGTAAGAAAGTATTTGAAACCTCTTCGTTTTGCTTTGTTTGTAATGTAATGTTTGGCAAGAAGTAAATGAGAATGGTAGAAAGTAGAAATGAAAGTGAGTTGCAGTAAATAACAAAGGATGCTGAGTACGTGGTGAGAAGTATTCCAGCAAGGGCTGGACCGATAATAAAAGCCCCGTTTGTACATAGGCTATTCCAAGCATTAAATTGAGCACGATCTTCAGCTCGTATAAGCATTGTTTTATAAGTGAATGAAGCTGGATCGAAAAATGATGTAGCAATGCGAGTCAAAAAGATAAAAATATAAATGACCCAAATAGAATCAAATAGTGGAATACAGCCAATGAGAGCTGCTCAAATTATATCTGTGATGAGCATAATTGACCGCTTATTTAATCGATCTACAATACTACCAGACCATATTTTTGTAACGACGGTGGCAATTGGACCGACAATCCATAGGCCTGCTACAGCAGCGGGAGAGTTTGTACTATTTAACACCATTAAGTTTAGAGCTATGAGGTACATAAAATCACCTAAACGAGAAATGCCTGTGCCCGACAATAATAATAATTTATTTTTCATAAACAATTGGACCTTTCTTTCATTGTTTTTTAATCCGGCAGGAAATAGCGTATTCTTCTTCTGAGGCTGATTGACGAGCGGTTTTGCTTTCCCAGCGTAATAAAACTTGTGAGATCTCCCAAGTGAGTTGTTGTAATTCCTCTGGAGTTAAAAATAAATGAGATACAATATGGCTCCCTGTATTTGTTCCTTCAGTGCCTGCTTCTTCAATATAGAAGTGAGCAGATTTTGCTTTATAGTACTTTTCAATAATCCCCCGTTTTTCCTTTGTATCTACTAATTCAAGTAAGCCTCCGTCAAATAAAATTTGGATGTGATAGTGAACGCTACCAGCAGATTTATTTAGTTTAGTAGATACTTGTTTTGCAGTGAGTGTTTCGTCTTTTAAAAGGTGAAGAATTTGAATGCGAGTTGCATTGGAAATTAGCTTTTGTTGTTCTGCTGAAATGGTAAGTCGATCTTCAAACATTTTGTTAGCTCCTTTCTTATAATCTAAATTTATTGTACGTTCTAAAAAATTAGATTGTAAGAGAAATAAATCGCCTTTTTCTTGTGAATTTCGACATAAATAAAAATGGCATGTACATATACATGCCATTAAGTGATAGTAGATTCTTCACTAGGCTCCCCATGATAAAACAAGAACAGCCATATAAAACTAACGAAAATACAGCATATAGCTAACAAGATACCAATCACTTGCGGAGAAAGAATTTCTAAAAGCCATCCTGTAATAAACATAGATAACAAGCGATCCATAGATGGAATAATGAAATGAAAAAACAGCTCAAATATGAGCTGTTTTCGTATAGTTTTTAGTTAACATATTTTATTCATTTAGGGTTTAGCAAAAAGGATACGTATTATATTTAAAACCCTCCGCCGCCACCCCAACAGCTACATCCGATAATGATTAGAAGGATGAATAGCACGATGAGTAAAGCAAATCCACCGCCGAAACCAGCGCAACTACCACCAAAGCTCATGTTTTTTCCTCCTTTTTAGGAAATTAATCTATATAACTAATGGATTACTTTATAAGATATGTTTTTATTTAGAAAAGGAGCAAGTCTTACTTCTAATTAGACAAGAGCCTGTGATCGGATTTAAATGTGATATTTACTTTGTTTCATAGCGCTTTTTTTAAAATGGTAAAACAATATGGAAGTGTATACTAGGTGAATGTATTGCAAATGAAAGGGGTATGTAACTTACAATTACATTAAAATTTCTTTTCATAAATATAAAATTTGTAAAAAAAGCCATTTTTTTATTTTTTTATGAGTGGAAATGTACTATAATTTTACAAGTAATATTATGGGAAAAGGGAGTTTTAGTATAGAGATGGAGATGGGACAATTACACAATAAAATAGAACACAAAAAGAAAGAGTTAATTCAACTTGTTGCTAGGCATGGATTAGATCATGATAAAGTTTTGTTATTTAGTCGAGATTTAGATATACTAATTAATAAGTTTATGAATATAAAAGGCAAAGTATGTAAGTGATTAATCTTTAATTTTTTATATTAGGATTATTTACTGATAAAGGAGAGAACAGTTATTGGAACATTTACAAGAAGAGTTGTATAAACAAATAAAAGAAGAAAAAGGTGCAGTTACTATATTTTTAAAGAGCGGAGTAAGAATAGTAGGGAAAGTAGTTGGAGTAGATAGATTTACAGTATTAATATTAGTAGATGGAAAACAACAACTTATTTATAAGCAGGCAATATCAACAATTATGAAATAAGACACTC
>NZ_QNUA01000038.1:0-86529 GCF_008042285.1 Bacillus sp. AR13-1 | reverse complement strand
ACTTGACAGGGGTCACTGCACTATCGGTAGGAACCTTTTTATTAATGAATGATTTTACTTCCTTTTGCATTCTCAACGAATTTTTCACTTGATTTGTTAATTGGTGTTTTCAGTAATAACGCAGCAACAATCATAACTACTACGAAAACACTTAACACAAGTAAATCTCTAGTTACTATATCCCAAAGCATTCCGCCAACTGTTTCACGAATTGCACTAATTGCATATGTGAATGGTAAGAACGGATAAATTGCTTGGAAGAACGGTGGTGTCATTTGAATTGGGAATGTTCCGCCTGATCCCGCTACTTGCAGTACAAGTAAAATAATCGCCATCGATTTCCCAACGTTTCCGAAAATAGAAACGAGTGAGTATACGATACAAACAAAGACTCCCCCAATAAATAAACTAAATAACACAAACCAGAACTTATCGACTACGTACGTACCGAGTAAGAATATATCTCCCATTGATACGATAAACGCTTGTGAAAGACCTATCGTTAAGAATGTTAATAAACGTCCGAAGTAAACTTCATGGCTCTTATAATTCGCGCCCTCTTCGTGTACTTCTACCGTTAATAATGAAACCATTAATAATGCGCCTACCCATAATGCAAGCACTGTATAGAATGGTGACATTGCTGAACCGTAGTTCGGCATTGCAAATAATTTATTCTCTTTTAAATTTACTGGATTTGCAAAGTAGTCACTTTGCTTTTCAACATCATTCTTTAATAAGCGTATGATGTCTTTTATATCCTCTTCAGATTCAAAATCACGAATTTTATCTGCTAATTCTTTAATCTTTTTCTCAGTCTCCGGCATTTCAGCTTTAATGTCTGCTAATTTCTTTCTACCGTCTACTAAGCCTTTTGATGAATCCTCTAGTAATTTTTTAACATCTGGAAGCTTTTTGTCTGCATCATTTAAAATTTGAGTTGTATTTTTCGACATCTCTTTTGTACGAGCAATTGCTGTATTAAAGTTAGGTACAATTTCTGAATCATACGTCGATAATACATCTGTTAATTGAGCTGATCCGCCCTTCGCAGCGTTGTTAATACTTTCAATTACATCTTTTGTAGGTTTTTGGCCATTGTTAAGAAGTGTAATCCCCTTATTCGTTGCCTCTACACCTTTTTGTAAGCTGCTTTTCGCTTTGTTTAATTTTGTAATTCCATTATTAAGGTTTTTATCACTATTTACATCCGCTAAAACCTTATTTGTACTTTCTAGAACTGGAATCATATCATCAATTAAACCGATTCCAGATTGGAATTGACCATTCAAACTTTTTAAGGCTTCCTTCGAACCTTCTAAACCGTTAACGCCTCTATTTTGTACATCCTCTAGTGCTTTTTGGAAACTAGATTTAGTACTTTCAAAACCATTTTTCGCTTTATCGTAATCTGCTTTCGCATTATCATATAATTCATTTGCATCAGCTTTAGCTTGATCTACTGTGCTAACTGCTTTTTTATAATCTGCTACAAATGTTTCATTATAATCTTTTTCAGCTTGATCAATTAACGCATTTGCTGCATCTAATTTTTGATTAGCTACATCTGTTACATCTTTCTTTACTTCTTGTCCTGTACCAATAGCATTTACAATATCTTTAATACCGTTATTTGCATTTTCCATACCGCCTTTAAGCTTCGTCAGACGATCCACTCGTCCTTGGAAAAAGCTTTTACCAAAATCAGTCGTTACTGATTTCTGAAGTTCGGTAAATACATTAATAAGATACGAAATACCCTCTGTACGAGATTGCAATTGATCTGATACCGTATTTAAATCTTTCTTTGCTTGTTCCGGATCAAATTTTCCATTTTGCAATCCATTTACAACACTTTTCCCATAAGCCGTTCCTGCACGGGATGAACTTAAAACATTATTTACTGTTTGATTAATATTTTGCGCTATACTTTTGTAACCATCATTGTTCAACTTAGAAAGATCCGGTCTCGCCGGGAATTCAGGTAATCCATTCATTCCAGAAAAATCAGGGATATTTAAATCTACACCCGGATTCATTAAAAAGTCAGTAAATGCAGCTGCGCTATCCATAACACCTTTTGCTACTACTAAATCATTTCTTATCGTTCCTGGAGCATTCTTTAATGTTTGATCTTGTCTTGCAAAGAACTTATCTAAATTTGTCAACGCTTCTTGCCCATCATTTATTACACTCTCTACAACAGGTAGATCTTTTTGTGCTACTTTCACGATATCTTCCGCTCGAGTTGCATCATCTAACGCCTTATCCATAAGTGTATTCATTTCTGGGAACTGCGCTTCTAACTTAAATACAAGATCTTTTACCTTCTCGATACTTGGTAAGTTAGTTTCTAAATCGATTCCAAGGTCATTGAAGATTTTAAAAATCTCACCGTTTGCTGTTTTAACAAAGTTTTTACTAACCTCTTCTGTAAGACCCGATGCACCTTTAGCTGTAATTTTCGGTGCAATCGCATTTACTTTTTCATTTACATAGTAATCAAGTTCTGGTTTCTGTGGATTTTCATTCAAGACCGTTGCAATCTTTTCAGAAAAATCTTTTGGAATAGTAATACTTGCGGAATAATCTCCACGCTCTACTCCATAAATTGCTTGCTTTTCATCAACAAACTTCCACCCGAAATTTTTGTCCTTCTTAAGTGAATCTACAATTTCTTTCCCGATGTTAATATCTTTCCCTCTTAAATTTGATCCAACATCTTGGTTAGAAACTGCAATCTGGATTCCTTTCGTATTTCCGTAAGGATCCCAAGAAGCTTTGATGTTAAACCATGCATATAACGATGGTAAAATCATTAACCCTAAAACAATAACAATTGCAGCCCAATGTTTGGCTACATTCCGTAAATCTGTCTTATAAATACGCCAAATCTGTTTCATATAAGCAATCACCTAATTATATATTTTTCTTTCTTTGGAAAATGATACATACATTTTGCAATTATATCACTTTCTACATCGTGGATTAAACGAAAACATACTATTTTTCCCATTAAATATTTCACTTACTTCATTATATAACGAAGTAAAAAAAGTATGCATACAAAATGACCAAATTAGTTTTACATTCAATAATAACAAATATATAGGAAATGTCATAAAAAATACAAGTATTTTCTCTTGGGAATACTTGTATTTATCAAAAAACCCTCCCAGCTTTTCATTATCTGTGAGGGTTTCTTCTATTATATATCTAATTGTACTTCTACACCGAAATGATCAGAAATTACATTTCGATTTGTTCCATTAAAAATGACTTTTGAAGAATTAACTGTTTTACTTTGATTGCTTAATATTAGGTCGATTCGTAAGTTTTGTTTATTTTCATCCCAACCAGCAATCTCTCCTTGGACAGTTGTTCCTTCATCCTTCTCTATCGCTAGTTCATATGTGTCATATAAACCTTTTTGCATCGTATACTCATAACCCTCTCCTTCCAAACGAGCATTGTTATTAAAATCACCCATTAAGAAGGAAAGTTCATTGCTATTTACACGCTCCATTAAACGATCAACTTGGTCTTTGAATGATTCTTCTTCATCATTCCACCAACCGAAATGGCAAGAATAAAACGTTATATTCTTATCATTATAAGCAATTGTTGCACTTACAATTTTGCGTGTTTTCCAATACGTTGTATCCTTATTTTCTGAGACAAAGAACGTATCTTCCTTTACAATGTTGTGCTTTGTTATAATTGCTAATCCTTCTTCGTACACATCATATCCAATATGAGAGAAATCCCAAATAATATTGTATTCTTTTACATTTAATGCTCTTAACTCTTCTAGCAGTAAAAGTCCAAAATTATCTTTTTTCTTGTTACCGCATACATTTTCAGCTTGTATAGACTGACTTACTTCTTGCAATGCGATCACATCATAATCTTCTTCTTGAATTGCTTTAGCAAGATACTTTATTTTTTCAATTTGATTCTCTTCTTGCCAAGAGTGACAATTTAAAGTTAGCAATTTCATATTATTACGCACCTAACATATCTTGAATATCTGACTTTAATACGTCAGCTTTCGGGCCATATACTGCTTGTACACCTTTATCTTTTACAATAAGTCCTAAAGCACCATTTTGTTTCCATTTTGCTTCTGGTGCAACGGCATCTAAATCTTTTACTGTTACACGTAAACGTGTCATACAAGCATCTACGTCAGCAATATTGTCTTTTCCGCCCAATAAATCAATAACTTTTGTTGCTAATGAACCGTCTTGTACATTTCCTGTTCCTTCTGTTGACTCATCTTCATTATCAATATAGTTACCTGCACGCCCTGGTGTTGGTAAGTTGAACTTTTTGATTAAGAAGTTGAATAATGTAAAGTTTAGACCGAAGAACACTAATGAAACAATGACAAAGTTAATTAAGTCTCTCGTTAATCCTGCATTGACCATCATTGGTGTACGTGTAATCAACTCAATAAATCCGAATGCATGAACACGTAAATCAATTAAATCTGCTAATGCGAATGCAAGTCCTGTTGTAATTGCATATACAACATATAATACTGGCGCAATAAACATGAACATGAATTCAATTGGTTCTGTTACACCTGTTAAGAATACTGCTAATGCAGCTGATAAGAACATTGGTTTATATTTTGCACGTTTTTCTTTATCAACATTACGGAACATCGCAAACGCAATCCCCATTAACGCTGCCGTTGAGCCGATAACTTGTCCAGCTTTGAAACGAGCTGGTACAACGTTATTTAATAAATCGTTATATGCTTTCGTATCTCCATTTGCTAATAAGTTATTTAAATCTGTAATCCATGCAAGCCATAACGGATCTTGTCCCGCTACAATTTGTCCAACCTTTGAGCCAGTTAACATCGTATATGTTCCGCCTAGCTCTGTGTAGTTCATCGGAATTGTTAACATATGATGTAATCCAAATGGTAATAATAAACGTTCTAACGTTCCATATACAAACGGTGCAATAACTGGTGCACTATCTTTAGATGCTGCAATCCAGCGACCAAATTCATTTAATCCACTTTGGATAAATGGCCATACAAGTGATAATACAATCGCAGTGACTGTAGACCAAACAATTACAACGAATGGTACGAATCGTTTTCCATTAAAGAATGCTAATGCCTGTGGCAGTTTATTATAATTGTAGTATTTGTTATATAAAGTAGCTCCTAAGAAACCTGTGATAATCCCTACGAAAACTCCCATGTTTAATGCTGGTGCACCAAGTACAGAAGTAAAGTAATCTTTTACAAGTAAATCTCCTGCTAAAAATGAAGAAACTGTCGCTTTTGAATCCGTTAACATTTGAGCGTTTACGCCAAATATAGCTCCTGTAATTCTGTTTGTTAAAACGAATGCTAATAGTGCTGCAAATGCACCACCTGCTCGATCCTTCGCCCAAGATCCCCCAATTGCTACTGCGAATAAGATGTGTAGATTTGTAATAATTGCCCAACCGATGTCTTCCATTACTCGAGCAATGGTATGAACTGCGTTAACATCCCCAGCAGACATCCCAATTAACTTACCGATGGAAATCATTAAACCAGCTGCTGGCATTACAGCTACAACAACTAGTAACGCTTTCCCGAACTTTTGCCAAAAATCAAAAGACGTAATTTTCATCTGTTTTTCCTCCCCTTTATTTATAACAACATAATGATTTAAATTATAATTTCTGTTCCTCTTATGAAAACGATTCCTTATATCCCTTTTTCTCTTTTCCTTTTGTTACGCAACCGTTTTCATAAATCTATTTTAATAAAAGCGTTTTCACATTGCAATAGAAATTTATTTTTTTTCATAAAAAAAGATGCTCAAGGAGCATCCTTTTTTATTATAAAATGCGATAAACCCTTGTTTCATAAGGTTTTAACGTGATTGTAGTTACTTTTTCATGTTCCGCAACTTCATAGTTATTTAAAAGCAAACGTTTGCGTTCTAGTGCGAATAAAGGCTCATTATACACAACTTCCTCTTTTGAGATATTACTAATTACAATGACTTTTTCATCCTGTAACGTACGTGTATATGCATAAATTTGTGGATCGTCTTCTAAAAGTAAATCATACGTACCGTAGTTCAGTACATCGTGCTCTTTTTTCAAGGCAATCATTTTCTTATAGAAATTGAAAATAGACTTCTCTTCATTTTTTTGCTTTTCAACATTAATTTCTTTGTAATTTGGATTCATGCCAAACCAAGGTGCATTTGTTGTAAAACCAGCATTCATCTCATCGTTCCACTGCATAGGTGTACGTGAATTATCGCGGCAAGAAGCCCATATAATTTCCATCATATCTTGATGCGATACTCCTTCTGCAATTTTCTCACGATATAAATTTTTAACTGCTACATCATCGTAATCTTCAATATTTGGGAACTGAACATTTGTCATACCAATTTCTTGTCCTTGATAAATAAACGGTGTGCCGTGCATAAAGAAATACATCGCACCTAAAGCCGTTGCACTTTCACGCCAATATTCTTTATCATTTCCCCAAGTAGACACAATACGTGGCTTATCATGATTTTCAATGTATAAAGCATTCCATCCCTTATTTTCTAAACCTTTTTGCCACTTTGTTAATACTTTTTTCAACTCAACAACATCAAGATCTTTCTTCTTTTCTGCATCCCATAAGCTTAAATGCTCAAATTGGAATACCATATTGAATTTACCATTCTCTTCTCCAACCCAAAGATCAGCATCTTCAACTTTCACACCATTTGCTTCTCCAACAGTCATAATATCGTATTTAGCAAATGTGTTTTCTTTTAATTCTTCTAGTAATGGCTGAATACCATTTACATTCATATGTTTGTCAAAAGAAGGCACATACTTTAACCCTTTTGGGTTTGGCATATCCTTGAGGCCATCTTCTTTTTTTATATGACTAATCGCATCGACGCGGAAACCATCAATACCTTTATCAAGCCACCAATTAACAGTATCATATAAAACTTCACGAACTTCTTTATTCTCCCAGTTCAAATCTGGTTGTTTACGCGAGAATAAATGTAAATAATATTGCTCTGTCACTTCATCATATTCCCATGCAGAACCATTAAAGATACTTTCCCAATTGTTTGGTTCCGCGCCGTCTTTACCATCCTGCCAAATATACCAATCACGCTTCGGATTGTCTTTAGAAGAACTTGATTCAATAAACCATGGATGTTCATCACTTGTATGATTAATAACTAAATCAATAATAAGCTTCATGTCACGCTTATGAACTTCATCTAGTAGCATATCAAAATCTTCCATCGTACCAAATTCATCCATAATATCTTGATAGTCACTAATATCATAACCATTATCGTCATTAGGTGATTTATACATTGGACAAATCCAAATTACATCTATACCTAAATCTTTTAAATAATCCAGCTTTGCAATAATCCCCTGTAAATCTCCAATACCATCACCATTTGAATCCATAAAGCTACGTGGATAAATTTGATAAGCGACAGCTTCTTTCCACCATGTCTTATTCATACTAATTCTCTCCTTTTGCATCCCATCGGATTTTTTATGCAAACGTTTTCGTAACACTATCATAACAAAATATGAATAGTTTGCAACTGTTTTCATTGAACTCTATGTAGTTTCCTTATTCTTATGCCTTATTTATTTCTCACAAAGATAAAGTGAAACTTTAATCGTTAAGGAGATGTCCATTCCCCGCTGATTATTAGCCCTTACCAATCGAGCTTTTACGAGCAGCCCTATCTTCTTTGTTTCAGCCGGATTGTCTTACTGCTCGCAAATAACGGGATAAATCTAACCCTTCTCTTCTTCTCGTCCATGCGTGTTAAATACACTCTTCATATACTAATACAAGCTCATATTATTTCAGAAAGGAGATATAAATTGAAACAAACAAAATTAACTGGTCGTATCGTCGTTCCCTCGGATCCTAGGTATGACATAGCCCGAATAAATTTAAATTTAAGCATTCCAAAATTCCCTTGTATTATTGTTTTTTGTCAAAATAAAAATGATGTGTGTAACGCCTTAAAATGGGCACGTGAGCGTCATATACCATTTCGCTTAAGAAGTGGACGACATAGCTACGAAAATTTCTCTCTTTTAAATGGCGGGCTTATTATTGATGTGAGTGAAATGAAGCAAATTACGGTTAGTACAGGAAAATTAACAGCAACAATTGAAGCGGGTGCAAATCTTGGCACTGTGTATAAAGAACTTTGGAAATATGGTGTTACAATACCAGCTGGCACAAGTGCAAGTGTCGGAATTGTGGGGTTAACACTCGGCGGTGGCATTGGCCTGCTTTCACGCTTATTTGGACTAACATGTGATCAATTAGTAGAAGTCGAAATGGTACAAGCGTGCGGGAAATTTGGTGCAAAAATCATTCGTGCAAATGAACAAGAAAACCCTAACCTATTTTGGGCATGCCGTGGCGGTGGCGGTGGAAATTTCGGGATTATTACTTCCTTAACCTTTCGAGTCCACCCTATTAAAAACGTATCAATTTTCTCACTTACATGGGAATGGAAAGACTTTATTGCTGCATTTCAAGCTTGGCAAAACTGGGCACCTTATATAGATGAACGTCTCACTTCATCAATTGAATTATTCTCTAAACAACGAAATAAAATCGAGGTGAAAGGTGAATTTGTCGGCTCTCCTTCTGAACTCTATCCTCTATTATCTCCTCTTCTTGAAACTGGTAATCCTTCTCTCTTTATAGATGAAGTCCCGTATATAAAGGCTGTTCAATTCTTTAATAGCGGCAATATTCCTGAAAAATTCAAACGCTCTGGTTCCTACGTATATAAACCTATCCCTCTTAAAGGTATTCAAATCTTACAATATTTTCTTTCTCATGCACCAAATAAAGATGCGAGTATTTGGCACCAATCACTCGTAGGTGCTGTAGAAAACATTTCGCCTAATGAAACAGCTTATTTCCACCGCAAGGCAATTATTGCTCAAGAATATATTACTTCTTGGAAATGCAACGATGAAGAAAACCGAAATATACGCTGGGTTAAAGATTTACGGGAAAGCTTAGATCCTTACACACTGGGAGACTATGTCAATTGGCCCGATATCGACATAAAAAATTGGCAAACTAGTTATTATGGCTCTAATTTTCAAAGGTTGCGTAAAGTGAAGACAGCATATGATCCTTGTAATGTTTTTCGTTTTCAACAAAGTATTCCTACTTTCCATACGTAAAAAGGAAGAACAGAATTCTGTTCTTCCTTTTTACATTGAAAATCGTTCAATGGTTTGTTTCAAGTCCGCTGCTTGCTTCTCTAAATCCTTTAATAATTGATCGATTACTACCATATTTTTAGATTGTTGCAACGTCACACGTGCCACTTCTTGTGAACCAGCTGATGTTTCCTCAGCAATTGCTGCTACAGCCTTCGTCTGTGCTCCTGTTTGATGAATGTGACTCACTTGCTCGTTCATATAGCTACTAATTTGCTTAGTTGCATCGGCAACTTCCATAATGCTTGATGACATTTCTTTTAAAATTAATTCAGTAGCTTCTCCTCGTTTTGCCTCTTCTTTAGCTGTTTTCACTTGCTCCGTCATTTTCAATGCGACTTGTTGCACTTCCTCTTGCATATTTCGTAATAACTGCGATATATTTCTTGCAGAATGATCGCTTTCATCAGCAAGTTTACGTACTTCTTCAGCTACAACTGCAAAGCCCCTTCCATGCTCTCCAGCACGAGCTGCCTCAATAGAAGCATTTAATGCTAATAAATTCGTTTGACTAGCAATCTCACTCACAACAGAAACAATATGTTCTACTTGTTTCATTCGTTCTTCTAACTTCTGTACATTTTGCATCGAATCTTCATTCTCTTTTGCCAATGTTTGAATGCCTTGAATTAAAGAAGTAAAGACACGTGTACTTTGTCCTAAAGCTTGAACCATTTCTAAAGACAATTCGTCGGACTTTTTTGCTTTTTCTTCTACTTCACTCGCAATAGAGGTTGTTGTATCGACAGTTGAAACAATCGCCTGAATGGAAGCTGCTGATTGCTCGGCGCCAGAAGAAATCTCTGCAAGAGTTTCAGACACACCGCGTGCTTGCTTTGTCGCTTCCCCTGTTTGTCTTCTAATTTGCTGAACTTGATTATTTGTATACGAAAATGTAGTATCGATATTTTTTACCATGCCCCTTAAGTTCCCTAGCATCATATTAAATGCAACACTTAAAGATTTAATCTCATCATCGGTCTTTGGCAATGGGACATCTTCACGAATATCACCTTCAGCCGCTTTCCTTGCTGCTTCTTCCAACTTTCGAAGTGGTTTAATTAAAAATATTGCTGCCCCATACGCTAAAATTCCAGACCATACTACACCTAATAACATAACGATAATATTATAAACAGTTTGACTTACATAACTTTGAAAGTAATCATATATAACGTAAATGAAAATTAAACTTGTTGAATATGTAATGAAAGCTAAAACTGTAGTAAATAACATAAGCTGTATACGCAAGCCAAAGGAAAATGTTTTTCTTTCTTTTCCCATCTCTTCTTTCCCCCTTCTTATAAGCAATATAAGTACTACCTATATATTATTATCCATTTTTTCGTTATAGAAAGATATAAGGATTTTAAAAATCATTATTTCTTTGAATATTAAATCCCCCTGAAAAAAATAAAGGATTCTGACAATTTATGACTAATAACAGAAATAAGGGGCAACATTTGTAAAATATATTTTTGACTGGGGGTTTTGTATGATTCAAGTTCGAAATCTAGTAAAATCATTTGGCTCACTTGATGTTTTAAAAGGAATTGATTTAGAAGTAAAAGAAAAAGAAGTTGTTGTTTTAATCGGTGCCAGTGGTTCCGGCAAAAGTACATTACTTCGCTGTCTTAACTTTTTAGAAATGTACGATGAAGGTGAAATTCACTTACAAGGTGAACGAATTGATCCGAAGCATTCAAATTTAAACAAAGTCCGTGAAAATGTCGGTATGGTTTTTCAACACTTTAACCTCTTTCCTCATATGACCTCACTAGAAAACATCATAGAAGCACCTATTCACGTAAAAAAATTGGAGACAGCAGACGCGAAGGATGTTGGGAATCAACTCCTACAAAAAGTCGGCCTACAAGATAAGGCGGATGTAACTCCTCACCTACTTTCAGGTGGTCAAAAACAACGCGTTGCGATTGCACGAGCTCTTGCTATGAACCCTAAAATTATGCTATTTGATGAACCTACCTCAGCCTTAGACCCTGAACTTGTTGGAGAAGTATTGCAAGTTATGAAAGAACTTGCTGAAGAAGGAATGACCATGATTATTGTTACTCATGAAATGAATTTCGCAAGAGATGTAGCTGATCGCGTCATATTTATGGATGACGGAAAGATTGTAGAGGACGCTCCGCCAGCACAATTCTTTTCAGCTCCATCACATGAACGAGCAAAACAATTTTTACGCAACGTTTTATAATGTAACTTCTGTTTCAAATGAAAAGAAATACATCCATACGGTGCACAACTAATTGTCCAAATAAAATATCTCAGTAACATACTTAAAACCATCCGTATGATCAATATATAGGAGGGGTTTTATGAAAAGAAAACTATTAACCATTGTTGCGAGTATTACATTATGTACATCCTTCATACTAGGAGCCTGTAGTAAGGAAAGTGCTACTACTTCTTCAAATGGTGAAAAAGAATTTCGTTATGCGATGAGTGGATTATATAAACCTTTTAACTATAAAGAAAATGACGGAAAGCTTGCCGGTTTTGATGTGGAAATTGGTGAGGCACTTGCGAAAAAAATGAATATGAAACCCACTCCTATTACAAATCCATGGGAAACGCTAATTCAAGGTCTACAATCGAAAAAATATGATGCTATATTGGGCAGTATGGCAATTACAGAAGAACGCTTAAAAGCTGTTAGTTTCTCCAATCCTTATTATCGCTCTGGTGCCCAAATTTTTGTGGCTAAAAAGAATACATCTATCTCTTCTCCAGAAGATTTGAAAGGTAAGAAAATTGGGGTTGTAAAAGCTAGTACCTTTAAAGACCTTGTTGCAAAACATACAGATCAAATCACAGAATATGATAGCGATATTACTGCACTTATGGACTTAGAGCCTGGACGTATTGATGCAGTAATCACTGATCAAATGGTCGGTTTACGTATGATCAAAGAAGGTAAATCAAATATAAAAGAAGCTGGAAAACCATTAAATCTTGATGAAATGGGAATTGCTATTCGTAAAGATGATAAAGAAATGGTTGAGAAAGTAAATAAAGCTTTAGATGAAATCATTAAAGATGGTACGTATGAAAAGATCAGTAAAAAATGGTTTGGGCGTAATATTCTTGGAGACGAGGCAAAAACAAAGTAAGTTAGCCATTTAGAGATTTCATAAATCATGCCCCACTTTGTATGTGGGGCACTTCATTCACTACTAAAATCCATACAATATGAGGTGACACATATGTTTGAAATTTTTATCTCTACCTATCCCACACTCTTAAAGGCTACTATTGTCACATTACAATTAACATTAACATCCCTATTACTCGGTTCACTAATTGGATTACTAGTCGCTTTCTTTCGAATCTCTAACAATAAGGTTTTAAATAGTATTGCTCATGTATATATCGCCATTATTCGTGGTACACCTTTAATTGTTCAAATTGCCATTCTCTATTTCGGTATTACATCGATTATTGTCTTCACTCCTTTTTGGGCAGGAGCAATTGCTTTAGCAATCCATAACGGTGCATATATTACTGAAATTTTCCGCGGATCCATTCAGTCCGTTGATCGTGGACAATTGGAAGCTGCTCGCTCTTTAGGGATGCCTTACCCTTTAGCGATGCGCCGGATTATATTACCACAAGCATTTCGTCTGTCTCTTCCCCCTCTAGGGAACCAATTTATTATTGGATTAAAAGATTCTTCACTTGTCGCTTATGTAGGAATGTCCGAATTATGGGGATCCGGTTTATCAATTGCCGCAGGTAACTTCCAGCAATTAGATACATATATCATTGTTGGTGTATACTATCTCGCACTAGTTCTTCTATTTACTTATCTTGTCAGTCTTCTAGAAAAACGACTACAACGAAAAGAAAATAACTCTGTCCAGGTCAAGACGAAGAACAAGAAAGAAGTCTCTTTATAACAAAAAGCAAGCTCTAAGAGAGCTTGCTTTTTCATCGTAAGATATGTCTATTATTGATTTACTTTTTTTATAGTCTCTTTTTCCTCTATATGTTCCTCACGATATGAAATATTATGAGGATCCAATCCATTTCCTAAAGAACCATAGAAATGCTCCCTATGCGGATCAACTAATTCACTTCCGTGATAATACACACGTGGTGTATTCCAAAGTGCTGCCAAAGCTTTTGTCATCGGCATTTCGTGATAGCGTTCCGGCCACATTTCTTTAATTTTATCTTTTACTAATGGATAGTATTTAGAACTCATAGCAGGAAACAGATGATGTTCTGTATGGTATGAGAAATTGAAATGTAAAACGTCTACCCAGCGCGGTACTGTTACTGATAAACAGTTTGCTAAAGGATCATTTACTGGAACAATAGGATTTAAGCGGTGATTTGTTGCGATATACGCCATTACAATAAAGTTAGCAATTAACAACGGAATCACGTATGCAAAGAACCACTTTGTAGGTCCCATAATAAACAATAAACTAATCCAAACTGTCCAGGGCAAAAGAAGTTGAAGCCATACAGATTTTTGATTGGATGACTTAAATTCTTTTATAAAATGAAAGAACATTCGAGTCGAATGTAACGTAAATTGAATTGTTAGTGACAGGAAACTAAAGAATGAACGTACATGAAGAGGCATGCGATATACCCAACTCAAAAACTTACTCTTTTTCAGTTTCTCAAATGTCGGCCATGCATCTGGATCATTCTCTTCATGCTGTGTGTGAACATGATGCGTTGCATTATGCCACTTTCTCCAAAGTTTTGGGCCAGTTGATAATGGCATAAATGCTATCGCACCTAAAAAATCACGAAGCCATGCCTTTCTTACAACTGTTCCATGTAAAATTTCATGTCCTAAAAATCCAAGTGAAGCAAAACATAATCCAAGAACAATTGCAATTCCTAGATTTGCCCACACATTCAATTCAAATACACCGATCGTTATTAAACCAGCCAATGCCACAAGTAAATAAGCCAGTCCACCAAATAATCGATTAGGAACTGGTTTAAATGCTTTTTTCGGCAAATGTGGTGCTACACGTGCTGCATACCACCCAAACGTATGAAGCTCCTTCATCCTTTTGCCCCTTTCTTATGCCGCGCCCCGCGCAACTTGCATATATCAATTCTTGCTTCCAGATTGATTTTACTACGTGATCCAAAAAGCATTTATCATAAGGAAAATATACTCACTCTATCGTCACTTAATTTTCGCTTTTATTATCAATGAAAAACATTTCTCTTTTTACTCTCTATCAACCTTTCCACATGATGAATCATAACAATAGAATTTCTATATTGTCAACAACTTTTATGACCTAGTAATAAAAGTTGGTTATATTTTTATAATTATACTTTATTTCACTAAAGAAAAAGCATAGATTTCATAAGGCTTTATCAGGTATATATACATATCCACTTAAACAACATAGACTCTATCTTATTCAAGAACTCTCTATGTAATCAACAAATGGAATCACTTGAATTTAGCTTTATATAAATCCTACTTCTTCATACTGCCCCAATAAAATAATTATATTAAAATATTTTTTCTTTCATTTAGTAAGAATAGAACGCTACGAAAACAACATACATGAATTCCATATAATATGGAAATATTAAAAGGAAAATTGTTCTAATTTGGAGGTTTTCAAAATGACAGATAACACATTTCCGCAGTTACCATCATCCTATTGGATTGAATCTACTCAATTTCCTACTTTTCCTCATTTATCCGAAAATATAAAGACAGAAGTTGCTGTTATCGGAGCTGGTATTACAGGCATTACCACCGCCTATTTACTCGCTAAAGAAGGAATGAAAGTCGTTTTAATTGATTCTGGTTCTGTTTTAAATGGAACAACTGGGCATACAACCGCAAAAGTAACAGCTCAACATGATCTTATTTATGATGAATTAATAAACAATTTTGGTGTTGAAAAAGCCAGGCTTTACTACGAATCAAATAGTAAAGCTCTACAATTCATAAACGAGACTGTACAAACATATAAAATCGACTGTAATTTCACAAATGAAGATTCGTATTTATATACAACTACCAATAATGGCCTGCGAAATTTAACGAAAGAATATGAAGCCTATCAAAAATTAAATATTCCTTGTGACTATGTTCAATCCCTGTCGATTCCTATTCCCGTACAATCTGCACTTGTGATGAAAAATCAAGCGCAATTCCATCCCCTCCTTTATTTAAAAACACTTTTAGAAAAGTTTGTGGAAATGGGCGGAAAAGTTTATGAGCAAACAACAGCCATTGATGTGGAAAAAGGAGATTATCCACAAGTTATTACAAAGGGTGACCATCGCATCACTTGTAAATATATTGTCTCTTGTTCACATTTTCCTTTTTATGATGCTAATAGCTTTTTCTTTACGCGAATGTACGCAGAACGCTCCTATGCCCTCGCAATAAAAGCAAAAACGGATTATCCAGGGGGCATGTATTTAAGTATCGATGATCCAAAACGCTCCATACGTTATACGACAAGCAATGGAGAAAAGTTGATATTGATTGGCGGAGAGAGCCATAAAACAGGCCAAGGAATTAATACGATGCTTCATTATGATGCACTATATTCCTTTGCTGAATCTACTTTTGGAGTAGATGAAATTCCTTATAGATGGTCAGCGCAAGATTTAATCACGCTAGATAAACTCCCTTATATCGGACATATTAACGAAAGGAATCCAAATATATTTGTGGCAACTGGATATCGTAAATGGGGAATGACGACTGGAACTGCAGCAGCTCATTTACTGAAGGACTCCATTCTAAAAGTCCACAGCCCATATAAAGAACTGTTTGCACCATCACGCTTTCATGCAAATCCGGATATAAAAACTTTCCTCTCTCAGAACATTGATGTTGCTAAACACTTAATTGAAGGAAAAATTGAAACCGCATTACGTAAGCCAGAAAATCTTGAAGTTGGCGAAGGTTCTGTTGTACATGTCAACGGTAAACGAGCAGGTGCTTATAAAGATAAAGAAGGAAAATTACATATCGTCGATACAACTTGCACACACCTCGGCTGTGAAGTTGAATGGAATAGCGGTGATTGTACTTGGGATTGCCCTTGTCACGGTTCCCGTTTTTCAATTGATGGGGATGTTATGGAAGGTCCAGCAGATCAACCATTAAAGCGAGTTGATAACGAATAAAAAAACAAAGAAGTTCAACGGGAATCCTGTTGAACTTTTTTATTTTTCATGACACCTTTTCATATAAATTTCGACATACGCAGGGAAATATTAACATTAAATAAAATAATATATTCATCTACAAATAAAAGGAGTGAATACTATGCAACCTTCTGCTCCACCTCATCTAGAATCTACAGAAACTATCTTTTCAAGTTCTATTACAAAACTTGTTGTTTTTATTTGTTGGCTAGCCATTCTAGCTGACGGATATGATTTAGGTATTTACGGCGCCGTTCTGCCAAAGCTCCTAGAAGACAAAAGCTGGGCACTATCACCAGCCCACGCTGGAACAATTGCCAGCTATGCTTTATTTGGGATGTTTATTGGTGCTATTCTAGTTGGAACCATTACAGATCTAATTGGACGAAAATGGACACTTATATGCTGTTTAGCCCTTTTTTCTATCACAATGGGCTTAGCTGCAATTGCTCCTTCTCCTGAATTATTTGGGTTATCTCGATTTATCGGAGGAATCGGATTAGGCGGTGTTATCCCAACGGCTTCAGCACTTACTGTTGAATATTCACCAAAAAAACGGCAATCTTTTATTTATGCTCTTATGTTTACCGGCTATCCTTTAGGTATCGTGTTAGGCGCTATTTTATCCATGTTTATGCTAGAAGATTTCGGATGGAGAATTATGTTTGGCATCGGAATGATTCCGCTACTCCTCATTCCTTTCATTATTCGTTATTTACCTGAGTCCATTCAATTTTTATTATCGCGAAATCGACAAGAAGAAGTGAATAAAATTCTTAATCGCTTTCAAATTGAATTCCATGTAAAAGATGAAATTCCTGAAACACCATCTAATATACAAAAGAAAAATGGATTTCTTACGTTATTCTCAAAAGATTACATAAAAGCAACACTACTTTTTTGGCTCACTTATATAATGGGAATGTTTTTAATATACGGTTTAAATACTTGGCTACCACAGATGATGCGCCAGGCAGGATACCCTCTTGGATCTAGTTTATCATTTCTACTTATACTAAATATTACTGCAGCTATCGGTGCATTATTTGCTGGGGCGATTGCCGATCGTATAGGAGCAAAAATTGTTATTAGTATCTCCTATCTTATGGCAGCCATATGTATTGGACTATTAACAATTAAACCATCTGTTACAATCATTTATCTTTTAATTGGTCTTGCTGGAATTGGATCAGTCGGTATTACTCAAATATTAAATGCTTATGTAACACAATACTTCCCATCACATATACGAGCTACCTCCTTAGGCTGGGGACTTGGACTTGGCCGAGTTGGTGCGATTGCTGGCCCTATTCTTGTCGGTATTATTATGACAATGCAATATGACTTGGCGTGGAATTTTTACTTATTCTCCTTTGCAGGTCTTATCGCAGCTATATCTGTTTTCTTTATTCCTACAAAATAAAGTGAAACTTTAATCAGCCCTTACCAATCGGGCGTTTACGGGCAGTTGACCTCCCACCTAACTTCTTCGCTCCAGCCGAATCTTGAGGTGGGAGTCTTACTGCCCGTTAATGCGGGATAAAAAAGAGCACAAACTCATTTGTGCTCTTTTTCATATACTTCAAACAATATATCTCGAAATAATGTATTCAAACTCTCAATATCAATCCCTAATCCCTTTTCAATCCCTTTCACGTATTGCTGATAATAATCAATTTGTTCTTCTAAAAATTGATTTAACGCCTGAACTTTCAATCCAACATCTAATTCCGTACCCGCTTTTTTCTTTACTAACAACTTCTCAATCTCATTCAATACACTACGTTCTATAGATAGTTCTATAAGTAATCGGTCAAATTCTACTGGAGGTAATGTCCCTTTCTCTTCTAGCCACTGACAAGCTAAAATAGGACGTAATACATAAAAGTACTTTTTCAACTTTACATTTTCACCTTGCAAAAATTCACGATAATTTTTTGAAGCCATATGTAAGTAATGATATATCGTTGCTTTTGGATCAAAATTCTTTTCACTCTTTTGCTGAAGCTGCTCTGGAAAGTTAGAGTTTTTCGAATAAAAAATTGGTGATCGAATCCACTCAAGTAAAGCTGGATTTGACTTCGCGAATAGTTGCAATGCCTTTTTAATATCCCAACCACTTATGTCTAAATCATCACTAATTGGATATTCGATTACATCACGCTTATCATGGATTGATAAATACCATTCTACAGGGTGTATATAAACAAACCTAACATCATAATCACTATCTTTCGATGGAAACCCCCACGCCCGACTCCCTGATTCCACCGCGAATAAAATTTTCACACCATTCTCTTTTTCAATTCGCTCTAGTTCTAATTCAATTTTCTCTCTCATTTCATACCATCTCCATTTTTTGATTATTTCCCTGGGAATTCGACAAATATACGACTAATTTTACTATATACCAAAACAGCTGTCAGACAATTTCTGACAGCTCAATAAAGCACTTATTTTTTCTTTTCAATTACAGTAGCAGTAATTCGTTCAAACTCTTTTTGAATTTCCTCTTTATATGCATCCACTTTTGAAAAATCCATAGCAGCAATATAAATTCGTTCTAATTTATCACGAACTGATTTTGCTTTTGCTAAGAAAGACATTGCCTCATTCATTTTTGCTTTATATTGAATGGAAACGTCACGAATTTCTGTAGCATACTTCTCATCCGTCCCTGGTTTAACAATAAGAGTATACATATCTATAATCTCATCACCTTCGCGACTTGGAAAATATTCATGTGGTGCGGTACTATCAAAAATTGCAAATCCTAATTCTCTTACGATAACCATATCAAGACTATTCGGGTCAAACCCGCAATGATATACTTCAACGTCAAAACCTTTTTCTTCTGCTGCCTTCGATAACTTTTTAAGCATTGTTGATTTTCCAGAACCCGGGCGTCCTTTTATAAAATAACGATGTGGTAATCCTTCTGTTAAATTAGGAACAAAATCAACTGCTCCTTTCGGTGTAGCAGCTCCTAAAAAACGATGTTTCACAATCGATTGTTCTCCCTTTTTATCTGCAAATAATTTCTGAATTAGCTGTTCTGTTAGTTCATTTGCTTTATTAAAATCAATGTTATTAATATATATTTTCTCCCACTCATCATGTATAACTAACGCCTCTTTAAAACATCCGTAAGCAGATTTGAAAGCCTTGCCCGCTTCTAATACAAACCGTTCAATTTCTAACTTCTGCTTTCTTAATTTATCTGAGTCCCAAGCAACTCCTAAATTTATATACTCTTCAATAACTCCTGGCATTTTCGGCTCAATAACATGCGGTGATGTTCCATCAACAATTCCTACTTTTAATTTCGGAATAATCACCCCATCAACTGACTTATTATCAGAAGAACAATGCAAAAGTTCAATATCATATCCTTTTTCAACCCATTCACGACCTATTGCCTTAATTAAAGAAGATTTTCCCGTTCCTGGGCCTCCCTTTAAAATAAACAACCTGTCTAGCCCCTTCAAATTCTCTTCGTATAAGCTGTGAAATCCTCTAGCTGTATTTCCACCGGCATAATAATTTAATACATTCCCTGTCACTGCACTCACTCCTTCGCAACAGTCTACTTACATAAGCTACAATATGCGAGCAACTTTATTTGGGTGAACACCTAATTTGTATTGCGCGAAAAAAGGAAATGAATTACAATTTAAATATCACGAATATTCCGAATTTAAAATCGAATAAACCTTTATCAAGAGAGGCAGAGGGACCGGTCCTTTGAAGCCCAGCAACCTCAGTTTATGCAAACTGAATAGGTGCTAATTCCTGCAAAATGCATTGCATTTTGGAAGATAAAACTCAACTAGTATGTAAAGCTCATCTTTCTTGATTATGAAGGATGGGCTTTTTATTATTTGAAAAAAATATATTGGAGGTATGTAAAATGAAAGTAATTGATCTATCACAAACGTTTGAAAATAATATGTCTCAATTTCCTGGAACACCAAAAATCCAACTAGAAGCCATTACAAGCGTTGAAGAAACAGGTTATCAAGTTACGAATTTTCATTCTGTCGTTCATGTTGGTACGCATTGTGATGCGCCTGCTCATTTCATTTCAGGCGCAACCACTATTGATCAATTACCCCTAAATCAATTTGTAGGCGAAGCTGTTCTTATCGATGTGACTCATGTTCAAGAGCGAAAATTACCTAAGGAAGTATTACATACTGTCGACATAAAAGAAGGCGATATTGTCATTTTCCATTCCAATCTATCTAATAAATGGAATACCGAAGCTTATGAGAAAGAAGCGTTTTATCTTTCCGAAGAATTAGCTGAAGAACTAGTTCAATTAAAAGTAAAATCTGTCGGTTTAGATTTTATTTCTCCTGATGAGGTAACGACAGAAACATCACCGATTCATCACATACTGTTAGGAAATAATATTTACTTAATTGAAAACTTAACAAACTTAGATGCCATTAAAGCGAAACGATTCTTTTTCTCAGCAGCACCTTTAAAAATTAAAAATAGTGACGGTGCTTTCGCAAGGGCATTCGCTGTTATTTTTTAAACATGGTCTACAAAAAAAGCAAAGATCACTTTTGACCTTTGCTTTTATATTTTTTATTTAAGTTAAAAAAGAATTGCTCCACCCTTGGTCGTATCCAAGCTAAATAATCTTTATCTTTCTTCTTTGTACAAGCTATCTCTTCTCCATCTACCATTTCGACAAGTTCTAGCTCTAACAGTTGCCTCGTAAATGCTACCATATTTACTTCTTCTGCTGGATATTCTTCTTTTAATTTCTCCTCAATTTCTCCCAATAAAAAACCGTCACGCATCATTGCTAGTGCATCAATCCAAAGTGGCGGCATTTCATATGTCTCTCCTGTAATCGTATCTTTTACAATATAGTTCTTTTGCTCTTTTCGAAATTGAATCGTGTGTAAACATACAGTCGAATTTAATGTTAATTCCATCATACCACCCCTTTCATCATATCTGCATAGAAAAAAGGATGCGCGTGCACCCCTTCTTTTCTTTTCATAACACTACTGAACCGTTACATGAGCTAAAAGCTCTATGTCGATATTTTCCTCCATTATAAACGAAGTTTTTTATAAAAAAAACCCTTCTTGAAACATTTTATAAAATGTTTATATTTACACAACAAGAACACTTTTCTGAAAAGTAATTTCGTCTAATGCACTACACTGTTGGTAAATAAATTTCCACTTTCGTTCCTATCCCCATACTACTTTCAATCGCGATACTCCCTTGATGTTCTTCAATAATTTTATATGTAATCATTAATCCAAGACCTGTACCATTCTCTTTTGTTGTATAAAAAGCTTTTCCGATCTTTTCTATTTTCTCATTTTCTATCCCAAGACCTTGATCTTCAACAGAAATACACAAGTTCTCTCCAGCTTTTTCATATGCCAGAATCCGAATATTCCCGCCTCCTGGCATCGATTCAATTCCATTTTTGATGATGTTTAACAACACTTGTTTTAATTGCTTATCATCACCATTTATAACGGGTAAATTTCCATCTACTTGCAAATTAAATTTCACTTTATATTGAGTCGCATAGCTTTCCATTAACTGTACAACATATAAAAGGATTTCCCCTATATTACACCATTCATAATTTGTTGGTTTCGGTTTTCCTAATAACATCAATTCACTAACAAACCCATTAATTCTCTCAATTTCTTGCAGCATAATCTCATAGCTCATCGTATCTTCAGGATTTCTTTCTTTTTGAATTTGTGTAAATCCTTTTAAAGCTGTTAATGGATTTCGAATTTCATGAGCGATTGTTGTAGACATAGTCCCAATAACCGCTAAATTTTCTGTCTCTTTCATACTGTTCATCATCTCAACAACTGTCCTTACATAAGATTGAAATCTCTTTAATAAAGAATGCGAAATGATGAAAAAGAATATACATAATACAAGCGGAATCACAACTTTTACATCTTGTAATATCAAAGTAAAAAATACATATTTTCCAATTACACTACAGGAAACGAAATAAAAATATTTTCTGTTCACGAAAATCGGTGCAAATAGAATTAAAAATATTTCAACCATATTTCCATTTTCAAAAACACGATCACTGTGTAAATAAATCATTAAGTTATTAATAAGATCAATAAGCATGTACCCAATTAAAAATAAGTATTTCACAAAATGTACATAACCTTGTTTTTGAAGATATATTGAAATAGGAAATAAAGATATTACTAATATATATACACCTATTCCCATACCACCTTCTGGCCACCCTACCCTTGCTTCATTAATATTCATAGCGGGATAAACAAAACAATAAATAACGTCATATAAAAAGAATATAATATAGAATAATAATATAAATACTTTTAAAGCTTCTCTTTCTTCATAAATCAAGCTCTTGTATTTGTTCATATAAAAACTCCCCTTGATCGATACAAAAAAACATTTCCACTGTTATCTACTTAAATTATAAGTATGAAATTGCTTTCAGGGCAATATGTAACCTTCTAATACTAAAAGGAAGGAGATACATCTCCTTCCTTTTCAGTTACAATTTATATCCATCTTACCCTATCATTTAGCAATCCATCTGTGAAATTATTATGTCCTACTACAAAATCCTTCATATATAAATTTAAATATTCCCCATACTTACTTTCAGTATTTAATAATAATTCTTCTACATAATAAGCGCCTTGTCCAAAAGTATCTAACAGTAAACTACATAAGCCAGCATAAATTCCACACCCTACTTGGAAGTACGTCGCATTTGTTTTATATTTTTGAAAAACTTGGCTACTATTCATTACATTATACATGTATGTCTCATTATGTTCATAAACGAGTAACACACCGACTAAATCTTCTCCTATAATATCATCTTCTGCTGGATTAAATACCTTACGATTCCAATTCCATAAATCTTCCACTTTGTCTAAGTTCTGTCTAATTAAGTTTGTTGTATACTCATTGATCCGATAAAGAAAACCCACTTCCATATTAAAAGATTTCCCTAAAATTAAAACTTCTTCATGTGGCATTAAGCAACCATAAAATTCTTTTTCACCTAACTTTACTTTATACTCTGAAGCATATACATCCTCATAAAAGTAAAGTGGACGATGATGACTCATATACATAGGATAACTCCATATCGCTTCATCAAGAAAACGCTCAACTGCCCATGATGCATAAAGTGTATGAGGTTTTATAAGCTCTTTATCATTCAAAAATGAATTATCATGTTCTACAATATAGCATGCTCGCGGCTTTTCATTTGGACGTTCTTTCATAAGCTCAACAACCATCCATTGAACAACACCAGGATTCATACCTGAGCCTATAATCGCTCTTGTATTTGTAAATGTTTCTTTCTCCTTCTCAAACCTCGTATACCTTTCCGTAAGCTGAAAACCAAGTAAACTATCGTCTTGATCTACTGCCTCATTTTCCAAAGCCGAATTAATATAACAAATGCCAAGGTCATTACAACAACTCAGTACCCTAATTGTATCTGCACCTGAAACATCAATAACAACCTTCGTTCTTTTTTCCTTTAAATGATGTTTAAATTTGACTACATCTTGAAGGTTTATTTCATATAAAAAAAATTGCTCTTTCAAATTTGGAAACAACTCATCATAATAACTTTTATCTTTTTGTTTTATATCCACCAAATGGAAGTTCACATTCTTTATCACTTCATAAATTGGATCTTTTTCATTTACTACCGCTTGATTCAAAATTGCTAACACTGCTTTTGCTGCTCCACCCGCACTGCCAAGTAATGTAATCGAAAACGAATCTGGAAACTGCTCCACAAACAAAACCCCTTTAATAAAGTAGTTGAGCAGCACTTCCTCAAAAGTGAGTTGAATACACAAAAAGGTAGCTCGTACACCTTTAGTACAAGATTGCCCCTTCAAAGATCACACTAACATACCTATATGATATTCAATTCATTTTCCCCCTCATATCCAAATCGAATTAAACAAATAGGCTCGACCTTTTCTTCCCTATATATAAAAGAAAAAGCCAGCCCTCTCAACTAGTCTACGGACAATGGACAGATTTTACATGTTGAATATTTACATACATTTTTGCATCACGTGCTTTTAATATTTCAATATGCCCTTCATCAATTTTCGCCATCTTTCCGATTTTGTTAGATTCTTCACCTAAATCAAACACCATAATTTTCCCAGACATTTTAATAAGCTGTTCTTCGAACGTTCTCGCTAAAGTAATATTTAATGGATTTACGGGGAGTTCATTTTTATTGAGGGAATAAGGGACTTGGTTCTCTTTATAAGGAATTAGCCATTTCAAATGCTTTAAAGATATATATACCGTTTTATAAACTGGACTATAAAAAACAATATAATCGTTCATTACACTTGTAACATAACCGTGTATCGGAACATTTCCTGCCACATAAATTTCTGTAAAAATCCCTTTAGATGTGATTAATACTTTTCTCAAAGAAATTGAAGGTGATTCCCTCTTAATTACAGAGTCCACACCAGGCTTTAATATTTCTTCATCATGCTCTCTTAAAAATTTATAATATTGGATATGGTATAAAGATATATATACATAGTCTTGTCCATTGTAAAGAACAACAATATCATTCCCTACATCAATTAATATACCTCTAAACTTTCTTTCACCGATTAATTTAACGTATATATTTTCCCCAATGTTCTTGTTTAACTCATTCATCTATATCCTCCTTTCTATGAAATTGCGCTTTTCTGTCTTCCATTTCAAAAAAATAATCAGGGGCAATGTTCCGTCTTTTAATAGTAAGAATTCTTTTTCATATACCGCGAAATTATTGCAGCAAAATATGAAATCGTTCTTCACTTTCAATCATAATGCCCCTTTTATTTATTAAACATTATTCTTCTTCATTCTTTTTGTTTTTAACTATTTGACTCACACTCTTAATATGAGAATTAATTATATAAATGACCTCATCACCGTTTACTAGTGTAATACTTCCATCATGTATATCACTTAATAAACCTTCCACACACTCTGGTCCACCACGATTAATCTTTATCCATTTATACTTCAAGTCATTTAATACATCTAAAAAAGTATCTTCATCAGCATAGAAATATGAACCATATTCTCCCGGTGCTTCTTTCACTTTCCTAACTAGACTCTTCACATGTTTCAACTGGTAATATACTAATTCTCCAAGAGGCAATTGTAGTGTAAGGTAATCTTTTCCTAATGATACGAGTACACCTACTCTACTTTCTGGTCCGCGAAGATTTACTTTTACATTTTCACCGACTAAACCTTTAATTTGATCACAGCATAATACACTCTCCAATTTTGTACCCTCCTTTCTTATTATCTTCCTCTACTTGATTGTCTTTGTGCACGAGCGCGACTTGAATTATTACTGTTTTCATTACTTTTCTCATCGCTACTCTCATCACTATTCTCTCCACTTACTGGTGCATTATAATTAACACTCTTAATATGAGATAGTGCAATTAATACCACTTCTTCTTTTATAATTAACGTTACATAATCGCAAGAAACGTCTTGTAAAATACCTTCAACTTTCTCTGGACCACCACGATTAATTTTCACCCAGCGGTATTTGAAGCCTTGAAGTAGCGTTTCAAAGTCTTCTGCACTGTCTTCTTCCGACCATACAGAATCACCTATCCCACCATCTTTCGTATTTTTTGTAATGCTTTTCAGATGGCGAAGCTGGTAGTAATGGTACTCTCCTTTTTCATTCTGTAATACGACGTAGTCCGTACATACTGACACTATTATTCCTTTTTGAGATTCCGGTCCACCTCTGTTTACTCTTACATAAGATCCAATTAATTCTTTCAAAAAATCCCAATGAAATAAACTCACGAGAAAACCCCTTCCATTAATTTATAAGCTTTTGCACTGATAGTATATGTATCTGTACAGGTTATGTTCGCTATGTTTGTCCCCGCTATGAAAAAATATGCTTTTAACTAATAGTACTAATCCCTATAAAATCTTCTTTCCCTTAAAGTAACTCTAGGATTTCGGATGACTTTTTCATCCCTTAATATAAAAATCCCCCGTATTAAGATACATTTCTGCATATCTTAATACGGGGGATTTTTATAAATTTAATCTTCGTCTATAAAATCCCTATCTTAAGAAACTTTTCTGTAATACGGGGGATTTTTATAAATTTAATCTTCGTCTTTAACATCCATATCTTCTGGAATTGGTTCGTTTAATATTTCTTCCACTAACTGCTTATATTTCTCCATTTGTTCTAAATGTGTATTAAACTGTTCCTTGTTTATTAAATATTGCTCTCCATCAAACAGTGCACGAATTTTCTTTTGCTGAATTAAGTCTTCAACATACGATTTTGGTAATTTCAAATACTCCGCAGCCTCTTCTATTGTTATATACAATGTGTTCATTCCTTTATTATTTTTTCATATACATAATGTATCTTACTTTATTTTTGTAAACAAATAAAAAAGATTTTGTAAATACAAATTAAAAAGCAGGTAGATGCATTCCATATATTGTATAATAGTATAGTAAGTATTTTTTAAATATAGAATGGTATTACCCATTTACACAAAGGAGAGTTAACATATGGCTACTCGTCACATCATTACAATGTTAGAAAAAACATTACGAGTTGAAACAGAAAACACAATTTCTCATCTATCTAAGTCTTTATCCGATCGTATTCTTTCACAAAGTGCAGCAGTACATGAAAATAATTGTTATCATACGATTGGTGAATGGTACAAAAATCATTTCTTATTCCAACAAGATGATTTCCTTTGGGCTAAATACGTTTTCTATGATGCATATTGTGAAGCTATAAAAAAACAAGGCAATCTTACAAAACGCGTTCGTCAAATATTAGAATCATTAGCTCGACAACATGGAAAACAATATATTGTTTCTATACAAAATATCCCATTCCCTAATGAACAGGAAAAAGGGACAGCATAATTTAATAATGGTCCGCACAAACCAACTATAGATTCATTGTTTCCTAGAAATATTTACAAATAAAATGTTCAAGTCTTTGTGTTCCCTTTTTATAGAAATACATTCATATGACATGAACTAATGAAAACGGTGTCATGAAAATGATTGAAAATATAGTAAACAGGAAAAACCCCATTTGTATCTCTCGTCCATAGAAATAGAGATGTAAATGGGGGTATACTTGTTCCTTTATTATTTCATCATCTGCTTAATCAATTCTCGATTTCTCTTCTTAAATACTTCATTATGGGAAGAAACCATTCCGTACTCACTTGCATCAGGTTGAATAAATTGTTTCGCTTTATTCACAGCGTTTCCAGCATCTTGGAATGCCCCTGCAATTAAATGTAATTTCCCGTCATGCTTTAAAATATCTCCAGCAGCATATAATCCATCTACAGACGACTCACTATTTGCATTACCTGCAATATAAAAATTATCTATAATTGCAACATCTAACTCACTATTTTCCAATAATGTAATATCACGTTCATATCCATGATTAATAATAACTTCATCGATAGATAAATGAGAAATCTCTCCTGTTTCATGATTTGTTAATTCTACATATTCAATCGCTTCATGGTTATCACCAGCAATTAATTTTGTAATCGATGTATTAAAGAAACATTCTGCCGAACTGTTCATAAGTTGTTTTACTTGTGCTTCATGACCAGATAATTCTTCTTTTCTATATGTTAAATAAACTTTTTTCGCAATCGGTTCTAATTCATTTGCCCAATCAATTGCAGAGTTCCCTCCGCCTGAAATAATTACCGTTTTATCTTTGAAACGTTTTAACGATTTAACTGTATAATTTAAATTTGAGACTTCGAATCTCTCAGCACCTTCAATTGATAACTTTTGTGGATTCAATATACCACTCCCAGTTGCGACGATCACTGTTTTTGAAAAATGTTCTTCCCCAGAGCTTGTTTTCAACGTAAAAATGCCATCCTGATTACGAATAATTGATTCTATTTTTGTATTCAATACAACTTCAGGCTGAAATGTTAATCCTTGTTGTACAAGTTGCTCGATTAATTTCTCACCAGTGACCGGTAATAATCCGCCAATATCCCAAATCATTTTCTCCGGATAAACATGTATTTTTCCACCTAACTGTGGTTGAAATTCTATTATTTTCGTTTTCATCTCTCTTAGTCCACTATAAAAAGCTGAATAAAGCCCTGCAGGTCCTCCGCCTATCACAGTTACATCAAACAATTCTTCTTGATTCATTCGTGTCACTCCTCAGCTACTAATAATTGATTATCATTCTCAATAAAATATAACTTGTTTTTATAAATTTTACAATCAAAATCACTATTGACAATACACCTATATAAAATTATAGTATTTAAAGAATCAATAGTGATAATCATTATCAATTTGTTAATTATTAGCAACTGTGAGATTACATCTTCTTCTATTACTATGGTGAATACTACATGGTAAAATCTCAAGTTCAAGATTGTTAATAAGACTTTTGTATTACCACTAACTTTTCAAAAGATCAAAGCTAAACAATTTATTGTATATCACATATCATCTATCAAAAGGAGAAAGACGATGAAAAAATTATTTATTTCACTAACAGTTCTGTTCGTCCTTGTTATGAGTGCTTGTAGCAACGGTTCAACAGACAAGAAGAACGACGCAAAAGGTAAGAAATCAGAAACAATTACATACCAATCTGAAAATGGTAAAGTAGAAGTTCCAGCAAATCCACAACGTGTTGTTGTCCTATCATCATTCGCTGGTAACGTAATGTCATTAGGGGTAAATCTTGTTGGGGTAGATTCATGGTCTAAACAAAACCCACGTTTCGATAGCAAACTGAAAAATGTCGCTGAAGTATCAGATGAAAATGTTGAAAAGATTGCAGAATTAAATCCAGATTTAATCATTGGTTTATCAAATATTAAAAATGTTGATAAGTTAAAGAAAATCGCTCCTACTGTAACATACACTTACGGAAAAGTTGATTACTTAACACAACACTTAGAAATCGGTAAATTATTAAATAAAGAAAAAGAAGCAAAAACTTGGGTTGATGATTTCAAGAAACGCGCACAAACAGCTGGAAAAGACATTAAAGCGAAGATTGGTGAAGATGCAACAGTTTCTGTTGTTGAAAACTTCAACAAACAGCTTTACGTATACGGCGAAAACTGGGGCCGTGGAACAGAAATTCTTTACCAAGAAATGAAATTAAAAATGCCTGAAAAAGTAAAAGAAAAAGCTTTAAAAGAAGGATACTACGCATTATCTACTGAGGTATTACCTGAGTTTGCTGGTGATTACTTAATCGTAAGTAAAAACAAAGATACTGATAACTCATTCCAAGAGACAGAATCATATAAAAACATTCCAGCAGTAAAAAATAATCGTGTATATGAAGCAAACATGATGGAATTCTATTTCAATGATCCACTTACATTAGATTTCCAACTAGACTTCTTCAAGAAGAGCTTTCTTGGTCAATAATACAAACATGAGGAATTCTTAATTTAAGAATTCCTCTTCCTTTATTCTATGAAAAGAAAAGATGTGAAACGAATGAAAAAAGAGCAAGACAACCTACGTTCCAACGCTTTTACATACAAATTAATTTTGAGTATCATTGCATTCTTTCTTATTTTTATGTTTGCAATGGTGTTAGGCGCTGCAGATACTTCTATAAAAGACGTATGGTTAGCACTTACTTCCTCTGCTAAAGGAGATAAGCTATCCATCCTTCGTGAAATACGTTTACCACGTGAAGTTGCTGCTATTTTTGTAGGAGCTGGACTCGCTGTTTCTGGTGCAATTATGCAAGGATTAACGCGAAACCCACTTGCCGATCCTGGATTACTTGGCCTAACTGGTGGCGCAAATGCTGCACTTGCACTAACACTTGCCTTCAATCCTTCTATAAGCTATCTTTACTTAACACTAGCTTGCTTTATCGGTGCTGCAATTGGCGCTATTATGGTATTTGGAATTGGCATGGTGAAAAAGGGCGGACTTTCCCCTCTTCGAATTGTATTAGCTGGTGCTGCTGTTTCAGCATTTCTACTTGCAATCTCAGAAGGTGTTGGCATTTACTTTAAAATTTCACAAGATGTATCAATGTGGACGGCTGGGGGCGTAATTGGAACGAGTTGGAGCCAATTAAAAATTATTATTCCGGTTATTTCAATAAGTATATTTATCGCTATCTTACTTGCAAAGAAATTAACAGTTCTTAGTTTCAGTGAAGAAGTTGCTGTTGGACTCGGTCAAAAGATTATCGTCATTAAAACAATTTTATTTATCATTATTATCTTGCTTGCAGGTGCTTCTGTAGCGCTTGTCGGAAACATGGCATTTATCGGCTTAATGATACCTCATATGGTTCGTCCAATCGTTGGACCAGATTACCGTTTTGTTATACCGATGTCAGCGATCGCTGGTGCTTCCTTTATGCTGCTCGCAGATACAATCGGACGCACAATTAACGCTCCGTATGAAACACCAGTTGCTGCAATCGTCGCAATTGTAGGATTACCATTCTTCCTATTTATTGTACGTAAAGGAGGAAGATCTTTCTCATGATGCAATCTATTCTAAAGAAACAACGCCTTATCATACTTGCATTACTCATACTTACCATCACAACAATTGTAATTGGAATGGGGCTCGGTTCTGCCGCTCTCTCCTATGACAGATTAATCCCAACACTTATGGGACAAGGTTCATTTAAAGAAGAATTCGTTTTATATTCTTTAAGGCTACCTAGAATCGTCATTACATTATTAGCTGGTATGGCACTCGCTTTATCAGGTGCTGTATTACAAGGTATTACCCGAAACGATTTAGCTGAACCTGGTATTCTCGGCATTAACGCTGGTGCTGGTGTTGCAGTTGCTTTTTTCTTTCTATACTTCCCGATAGACGTAGGTTCATTCCTTTACCTACTACCAGTCGTTGGATTTATCGGTGCGTTTCTAACAGCTGTTCTAATTTACGCATTTTCATATAGCAAATCCACAGGCCTTCAGCCAATAAGATTAACATTAACCGGCATCGGTTTTTCCTTTGCACTATCTGGCGCGATGATCGTACTTATTTCATCTGCAGATCGTATGAAAGTAGACTTTATCGCTAAATGGATTGCCGGAAACATTTGGGGAGATGACTGGACATTTGTTTTAGCAATGCTTCCTTGGCTAATCGTATTAATCCCATTTGTTTTCTATAAGGCAAATAGATTAAATATACTAGCATTAAACGAGCCAGTAGCAATCGGTGTTGGAATTGAAATTGAAAAAGAACGAAGATACTTATTAATCGCAGCCGTTGCACTTGCTGCCGCTGCTGTTTCCGTAACAGGAGGCATTAGCTTTATCGGACTTATGGCTCCTCACATCGCCAAATCTTTAGTAGGTCCAAGACATCAAATATTCATCCCTATCGCCGTTTTAATCGGCGGATGGTTATTACTACTAGCGGATACAATTGGACGAAATATCGTCGAACCTAGCGGTATTCCAGCTGGTATTGTCGTTGCTTTAATTGGTGCACCTTACTTTATGTATTTGTTGCTTAAGAAAGTGTAAGAAACACCCTCAAGATTTTTTCTTGAGGGTGTTTTCATTTCATTTTACTGCTGTCCATACCCTTCAAACTTCTTCGACAAATTCTCCATCTCGTCTTCTGGCAGTAATTTCGGTTCTCCGACACTTTTCGTTTGATAATAGATTTGAGCACAAAACTCAATTTCTTCTGCAATAGTAAACGCCATTTTTATATTATTCGCTCCGGCCATTAAACCATGGTTCGCAAGTAAAACTGCACGGCGATCAATCATGCCCTCGAAAGCTGCCTCTGCTAATTGCTTCGTACCAAATGTTTCATATGGTGCACAGCGTACATTCGGGCCTGCGAAAGCAATTAAATACGATACTGCAGGAAGTTCCCATCCTAATGATGCGATTGTCTTCGCATAAGGAGAATGTGTATGTACAAGCGCATTTATATCTTCACGATTTCTATAATAGATAAGGTGCATATCTAATTCGCTTGATGGTTTTCTCTCTCCTTCTATCACTTCACCATCTAAATTCAATATAACTACATCTTCAGGCGTCGTTTCATAATAATCTAGACCACTTGGGCTAATTGCAACAAGACCTTGTTCACGATTAAAAATACTAATATTACCGCCAGTCCCCTTTGTTAAACCACTAGAAATCATTTTCTTTCCGTACGCTACAACTTCTTCTCTTTCTTTTTGCAGTAACATATACATCCCCCTAGTAAGAAACTTATGATGACTATTTTTCTAAAAACTATCTACTTATTGAAATAGCTTTTTTAAATTCTCCATAAACGGTGCTCTCACAATTCCTTTTTCCGTAATAATCGCTGTTACATTTTCATATGGCGTGACATCAAATGCCGGATTGTATACTTTACTTTCTTGAGGAGCAGAGTATTGTCCGAAACGATTGATCACTTCAGAAGCATCCCTTTCTTCAATTGGAATTTCTTTTCCTGTCAGTGTTTTCAAATCAATTGTCGGCGTTGGTGCTGCTACATAAAACGGAATGTTATAATATTTAGCCAAAATCGAAACACCTAATGTTCCAATTTTATTTGCTACATCCCCGTTTGCTGCTACACGATCACATCCAACGATTACTGCATCGATTTTCCCTTGTGACATGACCATTGCCGCCATATTATCTGTAATGACCGTTACATCAATTCCCGCTCGCTGCAGTTCTAATGCCGTTAACGTTGAACCTTGTAATCTAGGGCGTGTTTCATCGGAATAGATTTTTAAGTCCCATCCTTTTTCTTTCGCTAAGTACATTGGAGCTGTCGCAGTTCCATACTTAGTCGTTGCTAACGCACCTGCATTACAATGCGTTAATACCCCCATGCCATCATGGAATAATGTTAATGCATGTTCTCCAATTTGACGGTTAATTTCTTCATCTTCTCTATGAATCTCTTTTGCTTCTTCTAATAATCTATCTTTCAACTGCGCAATTGATAAGTGAGCATTCTCTTTCGCGACACTTTCCATTCTTTCAAGCGCCCAAAATAAATTTACTGCCGTCGGTCTTGATGTCGCTAAGTATGCACATACCTTTTTTACTTCCGCTATGAATTCTTCCGCCGAACTTTCCGCAACTTCCTTTACTCCTAAATACACACCGTAGGCTGCTGAAACACCTATTGCCGGCGCTCCTCGTACTTTCATTACTTGAATCGCATCCCACACACCCTCAGCCGTTTTAAAAGATTCATAGACTACTTCGTTCGGTAATACCGTTTGATCCAATAACACTAAAGCATCATCTTTCCACTGAATTGGTATTAATTGCTCTGCCATCATCTTCTCCCCTTATTTCGCACTATGCATTGACTGTTTTTTTAACGTTTCTACAAAGCTGCTACCTGTTTTATATTGATTCGCTTGTAAAATAAACTTCTTCGCTGTCTGAAGACAAATTCGCTCCGCTCTAGCACGCGCCTCTTCATTCTCAATACAAGTCATATCCTTTACCTTCGCTAGACCAACAATACGACGAATTAACTCAAGACCCGTCACTGCAGCTGTATCCTCTAATACAGATTGTAAATAAACTCGGTTAAAGCCTTCTTCCTTCGCCATAATCTCTGTCACATGAATATCCCAAGCATCTAAAAACTTCTTCTTAAATAAATCAATTACATCTATCATGGTAGATTCTATCCAGTTCATATATGTATCTTTCTCAATACCAGATTGCATCACTGCATCTGCATTCACCCATGCAAACATTAAATTCGCCATTATATTCCCAACGTCATATCCCATAGGTCCATAAAAAGCAAATTCAGGATCAATAACCTTTGTAGAATCACTTTTTACAAAAACAGAACCAGTATGTAAATCACCGTGAAGTAGCGCTTGTGCATTCGTCATAAACGAAAACTTAAGTTTTGCTACTTCCATACGAAGCTCTTTATCACTATAAATATGCTCCCTAATCCATCCTTCATTTAATTGAAACAATTCGTTGCGTTTATTATGGTTTGTGAATGGCTCTGAATATACGAGGTCCTCTGTAATCTCACATAACTCAGGATTTATATAATTCTTCACGAGTTCCTTCTTCTCTTTATGATTCATTACAACATCTGATGTTAATAGAAGGGTATTTACCATAAAAGTAGTTAAATCATCAGCAAGCCTCGGAAACATTTGATGATTTATGAGTGCTGTACGCAATATTGTGTGATCTGATAAATCTTCCATCACGCAACAATTCATCACACTATCAAACAAATATACATTTGGCACGAGTCCAGATGCTAACTCTCCTTCTAATCGCAAAACATCTGATTCTATACGGATTCGATTCGTCGACAACTTAAACTCATCTGAAATACGCGCTGTATCCCCAGCTTGCTTTACAATGACAGAAATGTTCTTCTGTTCATCCCAAACGCGGAACACATAATTTAAATTACCATCACCTATTTCTTTACACTTTAGCCCCTTTGCATGCTCGAACTTAGGTAATTTCTCTTGCACATATGCAATCACATCTTTAGCTTCCATTAAAAAATACTTCGTGAACTTAGACATGGTTTCCCCTCCACACTAAATGTAAACGTTTTCTAAAAGCCGTAAAAAATAATAGACTGAAACTTTTTCAATCTATACTATATCTTCTCTATTGCAATACATATCTCGCTTTTATTATATCTTGTTAGAAATGAGCGTCAATGTTTCTATTTCTCATTGCAATATACTTCTTATTATATATATTTATGATGACAATAATTGTTCACAAAGATTCCGATACATTTTGTTTTATTTATTGCACAATTCTTTGTAAAATAGAAGTAAGCAGTTCCTTTTCAAATCCACAACTTCTAAGAAATATTTCCTTCCTAAGAATTTATACTTACACCATGTCTCTAACATACACACTACTCTTTCAAACACTCATTGAAAATTTATGACTTGAAAATTACCTTTTAATTCCCTAGCAGCCTTAATTGAGAATAAATATTAATTAAATTGGTATAAAGTTGGTTTATTCTCTTGACAAAATAACCACTTCTATATGATAATTAATATCGAATTAGAATTATTATAGTTAATTAAAAAATATATTTTATGAGCAAACTAATTTCCGATGCTCAAAACCAACCTTTAGGAGGAATTTTAATATGTTATTAATCGGCACAGAAGTAAAACCGTTTAAAGCTAATGCTTACCATAATGGAGAATTTATCCAAGTTACTGACGAAAGTTTAAAAGGAAAATGGAGCGTAGTTTGTTTCTATCCAGCAGACTTCACATTCGTTTGTCCAACTGAACTTGAAGACTTACAAAACCAATACGCAACTCTAAAAGACTTAGGCGTTGAAGTATACTCTGTATCTACAGACACTCACTTCACTCACAAAGCATGGCATGATAGCTCAGAAACTATCGGCAAAATCGAATACATTATGATTGGTGACCCAACTCGCACAATCACTACAAACTTCAACGTTTTAATGGAAGAAGAAGGTCTTGCTGCTCGTGGTACATTCATCATCGATCCAGACGGCGTTATCCAATCTATGGAAATCAATGCTGACGGTATCGGCCGTGACGCAAGCATCCTTGTTAACAAAATTAAAGCAGCTCAATACGTACGTAACAACCCAGGTGAAGTTTGCCCAGCTAAATGGCAAGAGGGTTCTGCAACACTTAAACCAAGCCTTGACCTTGTAGGCAAAATCTAAGGAGTTCGATCAAAATGATACTAGATGCAGATATAAAAACACAACTATCCCAATACCTTCAGTTAATGGAGAACGATATTTTACTTAAAGTAAGCGCAGGAGACGATAACGTATCTAAAGATATGTTATCTCTAGTAGATGAATTAGCTACTATGTCATCTAAGATTACAGTAGAAAAAGTTGAACTAGAGAGAACACCAAGCTTTAGCGTAAATCGCCCTGGTGAAGACACTGGTGTCGTATTCGCTGGTATTCCATTAGGACACGAATTTACTTCATTAGTGTTAGCTTTACTACAAGTTAGTGGACGTGCTCCAAAAGTTGAACAAAAATTAATCGATCAAATCAAAAACATTCAAGGCGAATATCATTTTGAATCTTATATCAGCCTAAGTTGTCATAACTGTCCTGATGTTGTACAAGCTCTTAACGTGATGAGCTTTCTAAACTCTGGTATTACACATACTATGATTGATGGCGCTGCATTTAAAGAGGAAGTAGAAAGTAAAGACATCATGGCAGTACCAACTGTTTACCTAAATGGCGAATCTTTCGGAAGCGGTCGTATGACACTTGAAGAAATTTTAGCTAAAATGGGTAACGGTCCAGATGCGTCAGAGCTTTCTGATAAAGATCCATACGATGTTCTTGTTGTTGGTGGCGGCCCAGCTGGTGCAAGTGCAGCAATTTATGCAGCACGTAAAGGCATCCGCACTGGTATCGTTGCTGAGCGCTTCGGTGGTCAAGTAATGGATACTATGGGTATTGAGAACTTCATCAGCGTAAAACGCACTGAAGGTCCTAAGCTAGTAGCAAGCCTTGAAGAGCACGTAAAAGAATACGACATCGATGTAATGAATCTACAACGTGCGAAACGTTTAGAGAAAAAAGAACTTATTGAAGTGGAACTTGAAAACGGCGCTATTCTGAAAAGTAAGAGCGTAATCGTTTCAACAGGTGCTCGCTGGCGTAATGTTGGCGTACCGGGTGAAGCTGAGTTCAAAAACAAAGGTGTAGCATACTGCCCACACTGTGACGGTCCATTATTCATCGGAAAAGATGTAGCAGTTATCGGCGGTGGTAACTCTGGTATTGAAGCAGCTATCGACTTAGCAGGTATTGTTAATCACGTAACTGTTCTTGAATTCATGCCAGAATTAAAAGCTGATGCTGTATTACAAGAACGTCTTAACAGCTTACCGAACGTAACTGTTCTGAAAAACGTTCAAACGAAAGAAATCACTGGTACTGATAAAGTAAACGGTATTTCTTACATCGATCGTGAAACTGAAGAAGTACACCATGTTGAATTACAAGGTGTATTCGTTCAAATCGGTCTTGTGCCAAACACAGACTGGTTAGGCGAAACAGTTGAACGCGTTCGCGGTGAAATCGTAACAGACAAGCACGGCGCTACAAACGTACCAGGAGTGTTTGGTGCAGGTGACTGTACAAATAATCCGTACAAACAAATCATCATCTCTATGGGGTCAGGTGCGAATGCAGCTTTAGGTGCATTTGATTACTTAATCCGTAACTAATTATATAGACGTGAGTTTTAAAAAAGCAGGTGCCAAGGCACCTGCTTTTTTATAATCCTAATGTATAAACTAAAAATCTCTCATTCCCATTCTTCTCATAAGCACCCGGCAATCTAACCTCTCTCTTCAATTCAAACGCAGTCTGGTTCTCTAAGAAGAAAATATAATCTTCAGAAGGATAGTATAAAATAATATCCACTTCCCTCTCTATTTCCTCTACCGAAAGCAAAATGTTATTCACTACGTTCATAAACACTTGTACAGAAAATGGATTGAAGAAATAAAACCGGTTATCACGTGGATCAATCTCATATTCCTGCGCTAAACAACATTCAAACCGAATTTTATCTTTACTGTTTCTCACTTTTCGCGCATAACGATCACGATTATCCATTGCTTCTTTATAAAACTCTTCATTCATTTCAATTCCAACCGCTAATGCATCGCACTTATGGTGCATGTAAAAATTCAATCTCCCTTTTCCGCACCCAAAGTCTACAATTCGATCGCTACTTGTTATTTCATATTGATTCAATAACTCATCTAATCCGCTATATGGCGTCGGTTCATAACGGTGATAATGCATAGACTTATTAAATCCTTTTTGCTCGCCGACAGTTTTTATATTTAATACAGCATCGTAATATTGTTCGTTCATTCGTTTGCTCCTATTAAGAAATATTACTATTATTATACACCACGTACTGAATGCTCATTTTTATCAAATTAATTGGTACGTGAAATTATATTATCGCGAAATCAAATATATCGACTTAACAACAAATTCCTACAAAAAAAACAGGAGCTTTCTAGCCCCTGTCTTCTAATACTTTCAATACAGTTTGTTTCAATATTTCTACTCCATCCATTATACAGCTATGATCAAACTTCATATACGGATGGTGTAATCCAGGTTGTAAGTTCGCCCCTAGTCCAAGCATGACAGCTTTTAAATGGGGTCTTTTCACTGTATAGTAATGGAAATCATCGCTTCCTGTCGTATACAGTGGTCCAGTACATCCCTCTTCCCCGTACACTTCAAGAATGCCTTTCCGCATGAAACGCTCAGCTTCTTCTGACACTTCAGCTCCTGGTGCGAGATCAATCCACTCATAAGAAAGTTTAGATCCCATTGATTCAGCTGACTGAATTACTTGCTCTATTCTTCGCTTCAATTCATCTAGTAATATGTTATTTTCTGCTCTTACATCTAAACTAAAATGCCCGTTACCTGGAATAATATTTAGATTATCACCACCAGCTTGGCATCTCGTCATCTTAACAGAATAAGACGTCTGCGGCGGTAACCATATATTTTTCAATCCAATATTGATCATCGAAATGACATCAATTGCATTTATACCTTGATGTGGGCGTGCACCGTGTGCATCATCTCCATGAATCATCCCTTCTAAAAATGCTGCAGCTCCGTGACGAATAGATGGGGCTGCTTGTTTCAAAGGCAGTTCTTCAATCGGCCTTAAATGAACACCAAATAAGAAATCAGCATCATCCACGGCGCCCTTCTCTACCATCTTTAAGGAACCATTTCCTTTTTCCTCTGCCGGCTGAAAAATAAATCTAACAGTACCACTATCCCATCTCATATTTTTCAATTGTAAAATAAGGCCCATCACAATTGTCATATGAGCATCGTGGCCGCACGAGTGATTCGCTTTAAATTCTCCGTCTACTTCTTGCCATAGTGCATCCATATCAGCACGAATCGCGATAACTGGATTCCCTCTTCCGATTTCAGCAATCACGCCAGGGCAATCATCAAATATTTTATATGAAATTCCTTCTTCTTTTAGAAAGTTAGTAATATAAGCTGTCGTTTCATATTCCTTCCAGCTTACTTCAGGGTTTTCATGTAAATGCTGAAAAATTTCAGTTAAACGCTCTTGTAGTTCTAATGTTTTCAAAGCTTCATTCTCCTTCCCCTAATTACAAACCATTCAGATTAATTATACTTATGAAAAACAGATGTTTTTATGAACATATTGAATTTTAAGAAAAAAGTCAATTTTTTATTTTTTAATACCATTAATACCCGATTTCAACTCATCTTATAAAGATATCCATACAAATAGAAGATTCGATATTTTCTGTTTATATATTGACGCTTATATCTATTTTTAGTTATTATAACTTAATAACGTCTATTTTGCGACAATTCTAAAAATACAAACATACATAATGAGGAGGCAGTTTATGAAAAGAGAAATACCTTTTGGCATAGCAATAATCCCTATTATCATTACAGTTGCAGTTATGATGGTTACAATTGTTGTATTAGAACAAAGCCCTCACGTCCCACTTATTATTGGTACAACCGTTGCTTCGATCGTCGCTTGGCGATACGGTTACAAATGGAATGACATTGAAGAATCGATGTATAAAGGAATTCGCCTTGCATTACCCGCTATCGTTATCATTATTCTTGTAGGTTTAACGATCGGTGCTTGGATTGGCGGCGGAATCGTCGCTACTATGATTTATTACGGCTTAAAACTTTTAACTCCATCACTATTTTTAGTTTCAATTACAATTATTTGTTCTATCGTTGCATTAGCAATCGGTAGCTCTTGGTCTACAATGGGAACAATCGGTGTTGCTGGAATGGGAATTGGCCTAAGTATGGGAATCCCAGCTCCAATGGTTGCCGGTGCTATAATTTCCGGTTCTTATTTTGGCGATAAAATGTCACCGCTTTCAGACACGACAAACTTAGCCGCAGGATTAACAAATACAGATTTATTCACACATATTCGTCACATGTTATTTACTACAATTCCAGGTTTAATTATTACTCTTATCGTTTATGCGTTCTTAGGAAGAAGCTTTGGCGATAACAATATTGATTCAAAAAGCATCGATCAAACGTTACAAGTATTGCAACAAAACTTTGTTATCTCACCTTTCCTATTAATTATACCAGTAGTTGTTATGGTATTGGTCGCTAAAAAAGTCCCTGCTATACCAGCTATTCTCGTAGGTGTTATTTTAGGATTCTTATCACAAGTCTTTATTCAAGGTGGCTCTGTCTCATCAGCTGTCGGTGCACTCCAAAGTGGATTTGTCATAGACACTGGAAACAAGTTAGTAGATGAACTATTTAACCGTGGTGGCTTAAGCTCTATGATGAATACAGTTTCTATGACAATTGTCGCTATGACTTTCGGCGGAGTACTAGAACATACTGGCATTCTTCGCTCAATTGTAAATCAAATTTTAAAATTAGCGACATCATCAAAAGGACTTATCGCTTCTACCATCGCATCTTGCTTTGCAACGAATCTTACTTGCTCTGAACAATATATTTCGATTGTTGTTCCTTCAAGAATGTATGCAAATGCGTACACAGAAAAAGGACTACATTCTAAAAATTTATCCAGAGCATTAGAAGATGGCGGAACATTAACTTCTGTTTTCGTACCTTGGAATACATGTGGTGTATTTATACTCGCAACACTTGGAGTCGGTGCATTCGAATATGCTCCTTATGCTATATTGAATTTCATCGTACCTATTATCTCAATCATTTATGGTATAACTGGCTTCACAATTACGAAGCTATCTGATATTGAAAAAGCAGACCTACTGAAAAAACAAAAAGCACAACTAGAAGCTTAAAATTTTTGAAACGAATACAACGGTAAATTCAGCTCATATATTGCACGAGGGCGCCCTTGTTGATAGGGCATTTCCTCGCCGCAAATATTGGCATATCTGTAATCAACTAATTTCTTTAACAGCCTTTCCGTCGATCGCCGAGTCACTTGTAAGTACTCAGAAAGATCCGCCGCTGTAAATTTCAATGATGGATGCGATTGACTAAACTGAATAATTTTTGACAAGTTTGCAGGACTAAGCTTCGTTTCCTTCGCTATTTTCATTAATTCAGGATTATCGTTTTTTAAACTTTGTACTCTCTGTTCTTTCGGGAACGGACCAAATAATTCTTTATCACTTGTTAGTATATAAAAGCAGCTTTCTATCGGATTATTCTTTGCGAAACCTCGAGCGATTTTTGCATTTTGTTCCGCTTCATTTACTGTTTTTCCGTAACCAAATCCAATAGATACTGCGCCTTCTATATTCATAAATAAACGATCTATCGTATTTGTTTTTATACTCAATTCAATATCACCACGAGTTGTATACAAAATAAAAGTCATTTCATCAACTTGTTTAAATGAACCACGTAATTCTTTTGAAATTACATTTAATTGTTCAAGCGAGCTTTCTTGTAACTCTATAAAGGATATAATACAAGCACCAACAGTAGCTGAATGGCTTTTTGCTAACTCAGCTTTTATTTTTGCATCTTTTAATCCATGTATAATTGATTGCGTTGGATCTATCATACGCTCTGAAGGAATACCTATTTTTTGAAGTTCATCGTAGACAGCGTGAATACTAGTTAAAGCTAAATCAGCCTCTCCTGATTGATATTTAGCTAAATGAAAATCAATGATTCTCTTAATTTCATCATTACTCCATAACACATTTTCATAATCCATCACTTGCGGAGTTTCTTTCAGACCGATATCATGGAACACATTTTTAATAAACGAACGATCTACTAAATCAATTGAAATTTTATGAGGTTGAATACTTTGATGATATATTATAGAAAGAAGTGAAGAAGCGACAGTTGTCTCGTCTTGCTGTAAGTACGTACTTGGAATTGGTAATTGTTCTCTTATTTCTTTTGCCATATAATAAGGTAGGGCACCCGAGAAAAAAATAACATCACAAGGTTTTAAACGCTTTAATAGTTCAGAAGATTCTGCCGGGTGAAGGTAAATATATGGATCAATCTCTATCTCTTCTAGTTTATGAGCAATAGGTAAAAGATTCTCCATAAACTCTTTTGAACCGACAACTGCAATTTTTATCATCATTTTCTCTAACTCCTTATCATTAATTAACGACTATTTAACGTCAACTATATCAAATGTACAAAACCATTGTAAACAGGAAGGGGTCTTTATTCAATGAAAATTACAGCTATTCACCTTTACGCAATTCGTTTACCGCTTCGCGATCCGTTTGTTATTAGTTATGGTTCTTATTCTGATATGCCTTCTATTATCGTCAAAATGGAAACAGATGAAGGCATTATCGGTTACGGTGAAGGCGTTGCTGATGATCACGTTACAGGTGAATCATGGGAAAGTACTTTCCATGTTTTAAAACATACACTAGCTCCTGCTCTAATTGGGAAAAATCCAATGAATATCGAAAAAATACACGATATGATGGACAATACAATTTACGGTATTCCTACTGCGAAAGCTGCGATTGATATCGCTTGTTTTGATATACTGGGTAAAAAACTAAATCAACCTGTATATCAATTAATTGGAGGACGCTACCATGAAGCATTTCCTGTCACTCACGTCTTAAGTATCGCCGATCCAGAAAATATGGCTGAAGAAGCAGCTTCCATGATTAAGAAAGGTTACCAATCTTTCAAAATGAAAGTCGGCACGAATGTAAAAGAAGATGTAAAACGAATTGAAGCTGTACGTGAACGTGTAGGAAATGATATCGCGATTCGTGTTGATGTAAACCAAGGCTGGAAAAATAGCGCAAACACATTAACAGCACTTCGTTCATTAGGACATTTAAACATCGACTGGATTGAACAACCTGTTGTAGCGGATGATATTGACGCAATGGCTCATATTCGTTCGAAAACAGATCTTCCGCTTATGATTGATGAAGGACTAAAAGGCTCTCGTGAAATGCGCCAAATTATTAAATTAGACGCAGCTGATAAAGTGAATATAAAACTAATGAAATGCGGCGGCATATATCCAGCTGTAAAACTCGCTCATCAAGCTGAAATGGCAGGCATTGAATGCCAAGTTGGATCCATGGTCGAATCATCTGTTGCCTCTTCCGCAGGATTCCATGTCGCTTTCTCAAAAAAAATCATTACTAGCGTCGAGCTAACAGGACCATTAAAATTCACGAAAGACATCGGAAACTTACATTACGACGTACCATTTATTCGCTTAAACGAAAAGCCGGGACTCGGCATTGAAATAAACGAAAATACATTACAAGAATTAACCGTCTTTCAAGACGTTGTACGCTAAAGGAGGACTAACACATGACGATTCTTTACGAAGGAAAATTAAAACAAAACAACGATTCATTTCACGTTACATTACTATCTTTAGAACATATGGAACAAATTTTATCATTACAAAACGTTATAGTTGAAGCGCTAGAAGATAAAGGTCGTTTACAACCACTCTCGCTAGAAGAATTTCAATACATTCTAGAAGGAAACGGCATGATGATCGGGGCGTTTATACAAAACGAGCTCATCGCATTTCGTGCCCTACTAGTCCCTCCTATCGACGATGAACATTTAGGGCTTGATATTGGTCTACCAGAAAGTCAGCTACACCGCGTCATCTATCAAGAAATCTCAAACGTTCATCCAAACTGTCGAGGAAATGGCATGCAAAAAATATTAGCCACAGTCATCATGGATGAATTACAAAAAGAAGACAGCCAGTACGACTATGTTTGTTGCACCGTTGCACCTTTTAACATTCCGAGTTTAAAAGATAAATTTGCGCAAGGGATGGAAATTGCTGCACTGAAGGAGAAGTATAGTGGTAGTATGCGGTATGTTTTTGTGAAGGAATTGCTTGGGGATAAGGAAAGAGATTGGTCGGATGTTAAGAGCGTTCCGATGAGTGATGCTGGTGGACAGCAGGCGTTGCTTTCGGAGGGGTATCGTGGGTATGCGATGGAGAGAATAGACGATACTTTCACTGCGAAGTTTGGACGATAATCTATGTACAAAGAGAACCCTAATTCATTAGGGTTCTACTTTATTTCATTCCACAATCTAAAGTAATAACTAAACCGTCATCTTCCAACTAGATAACGCTAACCAGTTTTCCATTTCCTTATAATCAGGCATTATCTTCCCGACAAGACGCCAAAAAGAGCGATCATGATTTAAATGAACCATATGACACATTTCATGAACAACTACATAATCAATTACCCTCTGAGGTGCCATTGCTAGCTTCCAATTAAACGTTAACTGTAGATTTGAATCACAAGTTCCCCACGTACGACTACTATCTGTAATACGAATAGAACGTGGTTTTGTTTTAAAATTACTTTGATGCGCTTTAATACTCTTCTCTACTAATGCCTTGCACTGCTTATAGTAAAATCGTTTTAAAGCCTGCTGGATTTTCTCATCCTTAAGCTCATTCACATAAATGTGTAGCTTATCCCCTTCAAAAACTGCATTGTCTTGCGTAATACTTGCATCTTGAGAAATCTGTATCGGATACGTATTCCCTAAATACAGAAAGCCCTCGCCTTGATCATAATCCTTTTCCTTTGGACCAAGCGCTCGCTCCTGCATTTCCTTACGTGTTTTCTGAATCCAATCCCATTTCTCCTCTAGCAGCTGGACTAAGTATTCAACAGGTGTTCCCTTTGGAGCTTGCACTTCCACATTTCCGTACGAATCTACAAAAAGACGCACCGACTTTTTCTTCTTATAAGTTATATGAAAATTAATTGTCTCACCTAAATATGTATGTACCATTTCATCACCTAGTGTATTATTTTACAAATAAAAAAGAATAGGACACAAACGCCCTACTCTATCTATTATATCATTTACTGCTTTAACAAACTTATTATCCTCTATACTTTACAGCCAATCCCTTAATGAAATTCCTTGCGTATCTATCGCCGCACTCTTTGTAATGCTTATGGCCTTTCTTTCTTAATAAAGCGCCTAACTCTCCTTTTGTTACGATGACGCCTACGCTGTCTAATATATCAAGCACATCTTCACTCGTTAAAGATAGTGCTATTTTCATTTTCTTTAAAAGAAGGTTATTGGCACTCTCCTTGCTCTGTACAGGTGCCGGTTGCCCTGGTTTCGGATCTTGCTTCCCTCTTTTTAAAGTAATAAATCCATTTAAAAATGCCTCTAGCATCATCATGTCGCATGTTAATACGTACTCATCTTCGATTACATCATCATTTTCAGCTTCATGTTGTGGACTTCTCTTTACTTTTGTAAGCATATCAAGTACGTCCTCTTTCGTTACTTCCATCCCGCCAAGTTCAAAGATTTCTACCATATCTATATCTCTTATATCTAAAGCGTATCTTACTCTTTTTAATATATCGTTGTTGCTCATTGCCATTGTATTTCCTCCTGAAATGTTGATTATAGTAATGCTTTTAGCATGTATAAATTAATATCGTTAAGTTATTACTTTAACATTTTAGAGGTAGGTTTTGTAGTCTTAGGTGGATTAATGCTTTTGGGGATGATTTTAAAACAGCAAAAAAGGATGGGATAATCGCGCAAAATTACGGATGGGGATTTACTATTAATTAACACACTTAAAAATGGACTAACCTGATATAGGTTAGTCCATTTCTTTTTATGCAACTCTAATTTAGTGGGCAACTCAAACATGAATGTTACGCAAAATTCAGGTGAAATATATTGATTGTGTTTACTTAGGTTTTCCTTTTTATTTGTGGTACGGTTCACCGTAACTAATCTAAATGAGGTTATTGTTCATTATTTTCATAATTAAATTTAACAAAAAAGGTAGTGCCTTCCGAGCCTGTTTGAATTTCTATTTTCGCATTATGCCGGGTAGCAATAGCATAACATACGCCTAATCCCAATCCAGTTCCATTATCTTTGGTCGTGTAAAATGGAGTACCCAGTTTCTCTAATACTTCAGGCCTGATACCTTTTCCTTGATCCCGCACTGCAAGCACCACACAATTTTGACATTCCTTGTAGGTGCTAATGGTTAGAATTTTCCCTGTGCTCATCGCTTCTAAGCCATTACGGTATAGGTTTATTAATAATTGCCGTATCTCATTACGATTTAAAAGTAATTCTGGAATGTCATTTGTATCGACTTGAATATATTTATTTTGATTATACGTATCAATCTTTATTAAAGGAATAATATCGTGGATAATTGAATTTAAATCTAACATCTGCAAATCCGATTTCTTTGTATTACCCATTGAGAGAAATTCAGTAATAATAGAATTGGCACGGTCAAGTTCTTCAATCATTAATTTAAAGTACTTATTATGTTTCTCATAGGTGTGCTCTTCTTTTAATAACTGCAAAAACCCTCGTACTGTTGTCATTGGATTTCTGATCTCATGGCTGATACCTGCTGCCATTTGTCCTATTAAATCTATGTTGGATAACCTTTTCAATTCCTGCTCATATTGCTTTTTTTCCGTTATGTTTTTAAAAATACAACAAATACCATCATCATACGGGTATGCAATAACTTCGTGCCAATATTCATCAGAGATAGAAAAAAATTCGAAATGAACTGTAATTCGCTCTGACATTGCACGATGAAATTCCTTATACATAACTGCGTCGACGCTACTCGGGAAGACCTCCCATATATTCTTACCTAATACATCTTTTGCTGTTTTTCTTTGTGGAAAATATTGATGCTTATTTACGTACGTGAATTCCCATTTATTATTCAAAGTAAAGAATCCATCCGTAATAATTTCAATCACACTTGTAACTTTTTCATTAGCAGCAGCTAGTTCCCTCGTTCGCTCTTCCACCATGCTTTCAAGTTGATCCATATATAACAAGTTTGAAAACGTAGGAGCTGTGGCATCAACGATAGATTTTGCCAGTTGAATTTGGGAATTATCGTAATTGTGAGCTTTTCCCTCTTTGCCCACGACGATTACCCCTAATACTTCTCCCATTGAAACCAATGGAATCATCAGTAGACCCTTACTATCTATATTTTTTGTTTGAATAACCTCTTGGATCTTGGCTTCATAGCTTTTCTCCATCCAATCCGCTTCTGTCCAATCACAGTCCTTGCTTAACTTCGTTGTTTTAATCGTTGTTTTGTCTATCGGGTCTAAAAGGTGGGCAGCCATGTTTTTACTCTCTAAAATCTGTCCTAAGTAAAAAAAACATTTATCAAAACTCTCCTGTATCGAGGAACACATTGATAACTCACGGGTAACATCTAGTAACAGCTGCTTCTCGGCAATAAGGTTTTCCTTTTGTGTTAAATTATTTGCGTTTTGAATTGCGACCGCAGCCATATTTACATAAGCTTCAACACTTTGAATTTCTGAATCTGTTAAGTTCATTGGAGCTCCATAATCAAATAAAAAAACCAGACCAAATAACTCTTGCCCAAATGAGATAGGCAGGGCTAATAAGGACTTAATTTTGAACGCATCAACTGGTCTCGGATCCGGCCGATGATCCTTTGAGGTATCAGGGATAGAGATGGTTTTTTTGGTTTCAATAACTTCTTTTGCCAGTAAGTCTATTTCAGGATCAATTACCTGAGTATCGAGCGTTACGCCATTTATGGTCTCTGGTTTTCCTGCAAACCCTCTAAATGTTCCATCTTCCTGGGGTAAATAAATTCCAACAGCGTTGCACCTAACAATCTCCTCTGATATCGCCATTGTTACACGCTGCAATACTTCACGTAGTTCTAATTTTGTATTTATTATTTTTGTTATATTCGCGAGCCTAGAATATCTCGTCTGATCACTTAACATTCACATAGCCTCCAAGTTATAGGCATAATAAAATAAACATGATAATATCAGTGAAAATCAAGACCAACCTGCCATTTTCAATTTTCTCCTGTATTCTTTTCTTACCCTTGTTTTACATAGAATACCTCACTTACTTATGATACGGTTCACCTTAATTAAAATGGAACAAACACTCATAAAATCGCTACACCCTATCCCCTCTAACTTTCAAAAGTTACACTGTTTCACTATCTCCATCCTTATCAACACTCGCCTCAAACTTATCAAGCAACGCACGCACTTCATCAGTTGATTTCGTGTTCATCAATTGATTTCTTAGTTCAGCAGCTCCAGGGAATCCTTTTACATAAATTTTGAAGAAGCGATGAAGCCCTGTGATTGAACGTGGTAGTACTTCTGCATATTGATCTTGAAGGTCAAGCTGCAGTCTTAAAAGGTCAAGGTGTTCTTGACTGCTATGCTCTCTCGGTTCTTTTTCAAAGGCAAACGGATTTTTAAAGATTCCTCGTCCAATCATAACGCCATCAATACCGTATTTTTCAGCAAGTTCCATTCCAGTTTGACGGTCAGGAATGTCTCCATTGATTGTTATTAGCGTATTTGGTGCGATACGGTCACGTAATTTTTTAATTTCCGGAATTAGTTCCCAGTGCGCATCTACTTGGCTCATTTCTTCTCTTGTACGTAAGTGAATAGAAAGGTTCGCAATATCTTGTTTAAAAATGTGCGTTAACCAATCCTCCCACTCGCTTAACTCTTTAAAGCCAAGTCGTGTTTTTACGCTGACAGGTAGTCCGCCCGCTTTTGCTGCTTGAATAAGTTCTGCCGCAACGTCTGGACGTAGAATAAGACCACTACCTTTTCCTCTTGATGCTACGTTCGGTACAGGGCAGCCCATATTAATATCAATACCTTTAAATCCTAACTCTGCCATACCAATACTCATTTGACGGAAATATTCAGGATTATCTCCCCAAATATGCGCCACTATCGGTTGCTCATCTTCTGTAAAAATTAAACGGCCACGTACACTTTTCATACCTTCTGGATGACAATAGCTATCCGAGTTTGTAAACTCTGTGAAGAATACATCTGGGCTACCAGCTTCACTTACTACGTGACGGAAAACAACGTCTGTCACATCTTCCATTGGTGCAAGTACGAAAAATGGTCGTGGTAAATCATTCCAAAAATTATCTATCATTTCAAATTCAAATCCTCTCAATATGAATACAATTTCAAACTCTCAATTTAAAAATATAAAGCCAAATAGCAAAAGTACATTTGGACATTTATATTTTGTGAAAATCAGCAATATTCATTTTAACTAAAATCGTTGCTGAATGGTATTTTTATAAACCAAAAAGCAGATGGTATAGATTTTTCTATATCAACTGCTTTTTTATTATACCAACTTAAGCCAAGTCACACACTCTACATGAGTCGTATGCGGGAACATATCAACAGGCTGTACTTCCTGTGTTTTATATCCGCCTTCTTCTAGCACTTTTAAGTCGCGTGCTAATGTTGCTGGGTTACACGATACATATACGACGCGCTTTGGCTTCATGTCGATGATTGTGTTTAGTAATGCTTCATCACAACCTTTACGCGGTGGGTCTACGACCATTGTGTCGGCGATTACGCCTTCTTTGTACCATTTTGGAATGACTACTTCTGCTTCTCCTACGCCAAATTCAGCGTTTGTCATGTTGTTTAGTGCTGCGTTTCGGTTTGCGTCTTCGATTGCTTCTGGGACGATTTCAACGCCGTACACTTTTTTCGCTTTTTGTGCTAGGAATAAGGAGATTGATCCAATTCCGCAATAGGCATCAATTACTGTTTCGTTACCATTTAATTTTGCGTATTCTAACGTTTTATCGTATAGCACTTTCGTTTGTTCTGGGTTTACTTGATAGAATGAACGTGCTGAAATCGCGAATTTAATGTCACCGATAAAGTCATAAATATATTCTGATCCGTACAGTACTGTCGTTTTGTCTCCGAAAATAACGTTTGTACGTTTCGTGTTTACGTTTTGAACGATTGATTTTACTTCTGGGAATTTCGCTGCGATTTCTTCAATGATTGCTTCTTTATTTGGCAATTCAGCTGTACGTGTAATAAAGACAAGCATAATTTCCCCTGTTACTTGTCCGTAGCGAGCCATTACGTGGCGAAGTGTTCCTTTGTTACGCTCTTCATTGTAAGCCGAAATACCGTGTTTTTCACAAATACGTTTTACTTCTTGAATTAATGTATCGTTTTCTTCCGCCTGAATTAAGCATGATTCCATATTAATGATGTCATGCGTTCCTTGACGATAGAAACCAGCTACAAGTCCACCTTCACGTTCTCCAATTGGCACTTGTGCTTTATTGCGGTATACCCACGGGTTTTTCATTCCAAGTACAGGATGAACAGGAACATCACTTAATCCACCGATGCGCTGCATAACGTCACGTACTTGTTTTTCTTTCGCTTTTAATTGTCCTTCATATGTTAAGTGCTGAAGTTGACAACCTCCGCACTCGTTGTACACGGGGCATTCTGCATCTTTACGATATGGACTTTCTTGATGAAGCTTCATTAAACGACCAAACGCGAAATTTTTCTTCACTTTAATAATTTTAATTTGCGCTTCCTCACCTGGTAATCCGTTTTTTACGAAAATAGGATATCCCTTCACTTTCGCAACACCGGCACCATCATGTGTTAAATCTTCAAACACTACATCTATAAACTCGTTTTTTTCAACTGGTGGCGTCATTTTTATACTCATTTTCCGACCTCTCTTTTTCATAACACTGCGTTACATTTTATCATACTTATATGGTCTATTTCTATTGGAAGAAAAAAAGCTATTGACGATAGTTCTCTAGTAATGTTACGCTACTACTAATTTAATACGGACGATGTTACCTCATATATAGTCGATAATATGGATCGAGAGTTTCTACCCGGCAACCTTAAATTGCTGGACTATGGGGAAAACTAATGAATATTAGCCTATGTATAAAAAAGACTCCTATTGATTAGCTTTCTCTCATAGATGAAAGTGAATCCATAGGAGTCTTTTTTTATTTTTATTTTTCTAAAAGGTCAGACATCTTACGTATGACATAAAACCTCTATTACTTTATTTTTAGTAATATAACGAGCGTTTTATGTAAAAACTTTATACGAACTTCTGAAAGGGGCAACTACATGCAATATGTAATGAGCATTATCGGTATTCTTGTCGTTTTAGGTTTATGCTTTGCTTTGTCAAACAACAAAAGTAAAATCAACTTCCGTGCAATTGCTATTATGATTGGTTTCCAAATTTTAATCGGTTGGTTTATGTTTGGCACAAAAATTGGTCAACAAATTATCATCTTCATTAGTAAAGTTTTCAACAAACTAATTAAACTTGGTACGACAGGTGTCGATTTTCTCTTTAATGGAATTCAAAGAGATTTTGTCTTTTTCTTAAATGTATTATTAATTATCGTATTTTTCTCAGCACTACTTTCTATCTTTAGTTATTTAGGTGTTTTACCATTCATCGTTCGCGTTGTCGGCGGTGCAATTTCAAAAATTACTGGTTTACCACGCGTTGAATCATTCCACGCAGTAAACTCTGTATTCTTCGGTTCAAGTGAAGCGTTAATCGTTATTAAAAACGATTTACAGCATTTTAATAAAAACCGTATGTTTATCATTTGTTGTTCTGCGATGAGCTCAGTTTCTGCTTCTGTTACAGCATCATACGTAATGATGTTAGATGCGAAATATGTACTAGCAGCTCTTCCACTAAACTTATTCTCAAGCTTAATCGTTTGTTCGTTATTAACACCAGTTGATACGAAAAAGGAAGATGAAGTGATTCAAAAATTTGATAGAACTCTATTCGGAGACAGCTTTATCGGCGCAATGATTAACGGTGCGCTTGATGGTTTAAAAGTAGCTGGTATCGTTGCCGCATTAATGATCGCCTTTATCGGTGTTATGGAAGTTGTAAACTACGTAATTAGCGCTGCTTCAGGTGCAATGGGATATGCTGTTACTTTACAACAAATCTTCGGTTATATACTTGCTCCATTCGCATTCTTAATGGGTATCCCAACTCATGATATTATCCCAGCTGGTGGTATTATGGGTACGAAGATTGTATTAAACGAGTTTGTAGCAATCCTTGATTTAAAAGGCGCTGCTGCAACATTAGATCCACGTACAGTTGGAATCGTTACTGTATTCTTAATTAGCTTTGCAAGTATTAGCCAAATTGGTGCAATCGTTGGTACAATCCGTGCCCTTTCTGAAAAGCAAGGAAGCATCGTATCAAAATTCGGTTGGAAAATGCTATTTGCATCGACACTTGCTTCTATTTTATCTGCAACAATCGCTGGATTGTTTATTTAATAAAAAATCACCTTACTTGTTTAAGTAAGGTGATTTTTTGATTCTTTATGAAATAGAACGGAATTCAATTACTTCCTCTTTACTAATAAGTTTTCCTTCGTGTATACCTTTTACTGAAATATCAATAATGGATTTATCCTCCCCTTCAAGCTTACCCAAAGAAAATATATAAATTAAATTTTGTTCTTTTAGTATCCATTGCTTGCCATGCCAAGGCCCCGTTATCTTTTGTTCCAAAGATGTTTTTTCTTCTCCAACATACTGACATTCTCCAAACGAAGTTTTTACTATATTTTTCTCCGTATCAATTACTATATTTCGAAATAGCTCTAAGTTTTTGCTTGAAACAATTTCTATCTCATGGTTACTTTTTTGTTTAAATTGCAGTTTTCCATCACTTGTATTAGATAAACTACTATTCTCAACGGCGTTCCTAAAAAAGTTATATTCTTCTTCTGTAATACCAAAATTAGGATGATATGACTTCACCTGTTGATCTATATGTCCCGATATGTAGTTTACATACCACTCTTTATCATTTTTCACATGATCACTCATTTTTTTAGTAATAGCCTCTACTTTTTTACGAGTATCACGATCCATCTCAATCGTCATAATATCCGCCGTCACTTCCGCATTCATAAGATGCGGTGGAATATACTCCTCCACACTATTCGCTTTACTCACTTTACTTTGACAACCGACTACGAATAGCGATATGAAAAGGATATATACTAGTTTTTTATATTTCATTTCTGTTCTCCACTCCGTACATCATTCTTACTTACATTTATAGCGGTTCTTATTATAGTCCAAGATCCTGATACTTTAATAGAAACTACTCTAAATATGCAAAATTGCATATTAATAAACCTTTCTCTTACTTTAAAATTAACTTAAATTATTTACCAAAATATACAAATTACAAATTAAAAATGTTATAATTTGCAAAAAATATATTGGAGGATATTATGAAAGCTCACGCCCTTTTCGACTTCTTACACTTACTAGTTTTAAGCATGAAAAGCTATTATGTATGGGGAATGCCAATCTATGTATTCATTATCCCTCTTATTTTTGTAGTAGGTTATATCATTATCAAATCAAATAAGCAACGCAAGAATACCTCTATTCAAAGTCACTAACCTACCATTCACCTAAAAATGATATGATGAACAAGGGTATATCCCCACCTCTCTTATAGCGGTGGGGATTTTAATGTAAGTATGCAACATAATACACAATAGAAGGTGATTTTATGAGAAAATACGCAGCGATTGCTTTATGTACGTCTGCCATTCTAGCAGGATGTAATACTAGCAATGTAGAGCCTAAAAAAGAAAAAAAGGTTCAAGAGGTTAAGAAACAAGAAGAGACGGTGCGGGAACAAGGTAAAATTTCTTATAATCCAATTACGCACGAATCTACAAACGCAAATATTCATATTACAGACATAAAAGATTCTTTAACCGAAGTACAATATAAAATTTGGCGTACTGCTGATGGAAAGGAAAGTGCTAAATCTTTTTCTTCTAAAGAGAAAGATCAACCATTTACACTTCCCTTTGATATAAAAGAATTTGAAGGAAAACGCGGTGAATATCAAATTGAAGCTATAGGAACAACAGAGGGCGGAAAAACTATTCCACTTACGAAATCTACTATTACTTTCGAGCAAAAAGTTCCTGTTCTTATGTACCACGCAATTGATGATTATCACGGACAAGGTATTAAAGATTTATTCGTATCGCCTGCTAACTTTGAAGCACAAATGAAGTATTTAAAAGAAAATGGTTATACTTTTTTAACGTTTGAACGCTGGAGCGATATAAATAAAGTAAACAAGCCGATTTTCGTTACATTTGATGACGGTATGAAAAATAATATGAATGCATTTCGCATTTTACAAAAGCTAAAAGATGATACTTTTAAACCAGCAGCAACGGAATATATGATTGTTGATAACGTTGATGTAGAAGGCGCCCTTTCTACATCTGAAATAAAAGAAATGGTTGATTCAGGTATTTTTTCTGTACAATCTCACACAGCAACACACGCAGACTTGCCGAAAATTACAAACTATGATGAAGAGTTAAAAGGATCAAAAGAAAAGCTAGAGAAAATAACAGGTAAGCCTGTTATCGCAATTGCTTATCCATTCGGTCATGTAGATGATAAAGTTGTCGCAGAAACAAAGAAACACTATCAGTTTGCAACAACAACGAAGCCTGGACAATTCATTACGAAGGGTGAACCTGATGAGTTGTTAAAAATGAAGCGTGTTCGCATACACCATACAACGACTGTAGAACAATTTGCTTCTTCGATTAAATAACTATTAGAGCTCAATACATTTTGAGCTCTCTTTTTACGTTATATTTATATATATTTTTAGAATTTTCTTGTATTATATATAGTAAGAAATCTTTCAAATTAAAGGAGATTATACATATGTCATTTGAACAAACGTTAGAGAAATATGCTGCCCTTGCAGTCAATGTTGGTGTTAATATTCAACCCGGACAAACTTTATCAATCAGTGCACCTCTTGAGGCTGTACAGTTTGTACGCCTCGTTACAGAAAAAGCATATAAATCTGGTGCAAAACACGTATATGTTGATTGGAATGATGAGACGTTAACACGCTTAAAGTTCGATCTAGCTCCTGAAGAAGCTTTCTCTGAATTCCCTTCTTGGAAAGCACATGCTCGTGAAGAATTAGCAAAAGAAGGCGCTGCATTTATGTCCATCTATGCAGAGAATCCTGATTTATTAAAAGGTGTAGAACCAAAGAAAATTGCAACAGCTCATAAAGTAGCTGGAGAAGCGATGAAAGTATACCGTGATTATGTACAAGCAGATAAAGTAAGCTGGTGCGTAATTTCTGTTCCTACGAAAGAATGGGCTGCAAAAGTATTCCCTGACGTAGCGCCAGAAGAACAAGAAACAAAGCTATGGGATGCTATCTTCAAAGCTACTCGTGCTGATTTAGAAAATCCTGTGGAAGCATGGAAAGAACATGATGAAACACTACATACAAAAGTAGATTACTTAAACGAAAAACATTATAAAGCTCTTCACTATACAGGCCCTGGAACAGACTTAACAATCGAACTTCCAGAGAAGCATGTATGGGCTGGTGCTGGTAGCTTAAATGAAAAGAACGTAGCATTTATGGCTAACATTCCAACTGAAGAAGTATTTACAATGCCTCTTAAAACAGGTGTGAACGGCCAAGTATCTAGCACAAAACCGTTAGCATTTGCAGGTAACATTATTGATAACTTCACGTTAACATTTGAAAACGGACGTATCGTAGACTATAAAGCTGAATCTGGTGAAGAGGCTTTAAAACATTTAGTAGAAACAGATGAAGGTTCTCACTTCTTAGGCGAAGTAGCTTTAGTACCTCATGATTCACCAATTTCAAACACAAATATTTTATTCTACAATACGCTATTTGATGAAAATGCATCTTGCCACCTTGCAATCGGAAATGCTTATGCATTTAACTTAGTTGGCGGAAAAACAATGTCTAAAGAAGAACTTGCTGAAAATGGCGCAAACGCTAGTATTACACACGAAGACTTCATGATTGGATCAGCTGAGCTTGATATCGACGGCATTACAGCTGATGGAAGACATGAGCCGATCTTCCGTAAAGGTAACTGGGCGTTTTAATAAAAATAAAAGGCTATCTTCCACGCTGGAAGATAGCCTTTTATGATGCTGATGACACTTTCAGTCCAATTACTCCTAAAACAATAAAGAGAATACAAAATGCTTGGAATAAATTAATATGCTCTTTAAAAAAGTACACACTAATGATTGTAATAAGTAGCGTTCCCACACCAGACCAAATTGCATAAGCAATGCTTAAATTAATCTTTTTAACAACGATAGCAAACACGCTGAAACAAATTCCATAGAATACGAAAATAAGTACACTTGGAACAAGCTTTGTTAAACCGTTCGATAACTTCATCGCAATCGTTCCAGCTACTTCAAAAATAATTGTTACGAGTAATAATAGCCAATATACCATACTAGAATCTCCTTCTCTGTTACCTTATAGAGATTCTAGTATACTACTTATAGTCCTAACGAAATATATTTAATTTCTAAATATTCCTCGATACCGAAATGGCCTCCTTCACGGCCGATACCACTTTCTTTAAAGCCTCCAAATGGTGCTTGTGCAACTGATGGAAGGCCATCGTTTAAGCCGATAATTCCGTACTCTAACGCTTCACTAATTTGGAATGCTTGGCTAATATCTTTTGTGAAAATATAAGCAGCCAAGCCATATGGTGTATTATTTGCTCGTTCGATTACTTCTTCAACTGTTTTAAATTTCGCAACTGGTGCAACCGGTCCAAATGTTTCTTCATTCATACAAAGCATCTTGTCATTTGCCAATCCAATTACTGTTGGCTGAATGAAATAACCATCTAACTCTGCAAATTTATGGCCACCGTATAAAACTTCTCCGCCCTTTTGAATTGCATCTTCAATATGTTCTTGTACTTTCGAAACTGCATTCGCATCAATAAGTGGACCTACAGTTGTTCCTTCGCCGAATCCATCTCCGACTTTAAGCTGCTCTACAGCTGTTGTGAACTTCCCTGCAAATTCTTCATACACTTCTTCTTGAACAAAGATGCGGTTTGTACATATACACGTTTGTCCTGCGTTACGGAATTTCGAACCAATTACCGCTTCTACCGCCTTATCTAAATCAGCATCATTCATAACAATAAATGGAGCGTGACCACCTAATTCAAGCGAAACCTTTTTCATCGTTTGCGCAGCGCTAGCCATTAATTCTTTTCCAATTTCAGTTGATCCTGTAAAGGAAACTTTTCGAACGCGCTCATCTTCCATCCACGTATCAGCAATTGCTTTTGCACTACCTGTTACAATATTTATTACACCTTTTGGAATATCTGCTTCATGTGCTAATTCAACTAACTTCAATGCAGTTAATGGCGTTTGACTCGCTGGTTTCACAACTGCCGTACAGCCTGCTGCAAGTGCTGGAGCTACCTTTCTCGTAATCATAGCAGCCGGGAAATTCCAAGGCGTAATAGCTGCCATAACCCCAACTGGTTGCTTCATAACTAAAATACGCTTATTCGGATGAGAAGCAGGAATCATTTCACCGTATATTCGCTTTCCTTCTTCTGCGTACCATTCAACAAAACTATTTGCATAATTCACTTCACCAAGTGCTTCTGCAAACGGCTTCCCTTGCTCTCTCGTCATGATTGCTGCAATTTCTTCTTTATTTTCATCAATGAGCGTGAACCATTTTTTTAACTTTACTGCGCGATCCGCTGCCGTTAATTTTGACCATAATTTAAAAGCCTCATGTGCAGCATCAACTGCTTGCTTTGCCTCTGTAATCCCGCCCTTTGGTACAGTTGCAAATACTTCCTTTGTCGCTGGATTATTCACTTCGATTTGTTCTTGCAGTGTAATCCACTCACCATTTATATACATCGCTTTTTTCTCTAAGTTTACGAACGTCGCTTTTTTATCCAATGTTTTCTTCCTCCTCTATGAACTTCTTAATCTTCCTAGTAGCAGCAGATTGACTTATTTGTAAAAACTCAGCCACTTTATAACTTGATCCATACGTTTTATACGCTTTAAGAATAATATTTCGCTCTACCTCTTCCAGCATTCTATAAAGACTTTGTCCGGATTGTTCAACTGTGGCCTCTTGCATAGATAGTGGCAAATCTTCTACCATTACAAAATCATCTGCAGTGATAACAATTCGTTCAATTACATTTTCAATCTCTCTATTATTTCCTTCCCAAGGGTACCCTACAAACATTTGTAACGTACTAGGAGCTAACTTTACATCCCGTCCGTACTTTTTATTAAAATGCTGTAAATAATGATAGATGAGCGGCAAAATGTCTTCTGTTCTCTCCCGAAGTGGTGGAATTGAAATTGGAATGACATTCAGACGATAGTATAAATCTTTCCGGAATGTTCCTTGTTTCACCATCGTACTTAAATCTCTATTTGTTGCCGCTACAATTCTAACGTCCACCTTTTTTAATTCTCTTCCGCCTATAGGACGAAACGTTTTTTCTTGCAATACTTGCAAAAGCTTCGCTTGAATTTCAAGCGGCATTTCACCAATTTCATCTAAGAAGAGGGTTCCTTTATGCGCTGATTCTAATAGCCCCTTTTTCCCTTCACGATTTGCACCTGTAAAAGACCCACCTGAATATCCAAAAAGCTCAGATTCGATTAAATTCGTCGGCAATGCCGCACAATTAATTTCATAGAAACTTTCATTCTTCCGGTGACTCACTTCATGCAAATGGCGTACTAATCGGCTTTTCCCCACTCCAGTCTCACCTAATACGAGAACAGTACTATCTACTACTGATACTTTTTTTATTGTTTCGATTATTTTTTGCATAGCGATACTTTTAAAAATAAGTCCTTCGTGTTCATATGTTTCTCTTAATTCTTTTTTATATGTTTTTAACTGATTATCCATTTCCTCTACCTTTTGACGTAATTGATAGAGTTCTGTAAGATCACGAGAATAACTAATCACTCTTCTTAAATTTCCCTCATCATCAAAAACAGGCCTTGTACGAACATGCAAATACTCTCCTGATTTCGTTGTTTGAACAAGTTCAACTGGCCTTTTCTTTTCAATTACTTCTAACGTTGCAGACGGATAAAAAATCCCTTCTTTTTGTAGTTCTTTTACATGCTTTCCTACTAATTCCTTAGCAGAGAGCTGGTAATGTCTTTCACACATGCTATTTACACGTACAACGATTCCTTTATCATCCGTAACAAAAATTTCGTCAAATGCATATTCAAATACATCTTGTAAATCCATCAACACTCGTTCCTTTTCTGCAACCATCCTAGCCACCCCTTACTTTAAATCCATCGATTCACTTCACTACCTTTATTATAAAGTGAATTTTCTGCATTTTATATAGAGTAAGCTAGAATGTTTTCAATTTGTTATTTATACAAATCTATTTATATTTTTCAACACATAATTCGCTGCCTTGAAAAATACAGAATGCTATCGCAACCACACCCTCACTTTGTTTTAGCTTGGCATGGGGCAGGAAAAGGGGCTGATCGATTCTATATATGACCAGATGCTCTCTTCCGCCTAAAAAGAAAAGCTTTATGCCCTTTTTTAAGTTATTCCAATTCTTTAAACACGAGCGATATTTGCTTGCTCATAACAAGCTTGCAATGATTCTTCAATTATTGTTAAACCTTCCTCAAGTTGCTCATCTGTAATCACTAATGGCATTAAAACACGAATAACATTTCCATATGTTCCTGCTGATAGTAGAAGTAATCCATGCTTATTTGCTTCTGCACATAAATTAGACGCTAGTGTTTTATCAGGCGCTTTCGTCTTGCGATCTTGAACGAGCTCGAATGCACACATTGCCCCTAAGCCGCGCACATCACCGATGCAATTATATTTGTTTTTCATCTCTTGGAATCGGTTCATTACGACTTTCCCTACTTCTATCGCTCTATCATTTAATTTCTCTTTTTCTATTACATCAAGCACAGCTAATGCAGCCGCACATCCTAGTGGGCTTCCTGCATATGTTCCGCCCAGTTCTCCCGGTGCAGACTCATTCATAATTTCTTTACGCCCAATGACACCACTTATCGGTACACCAGCACCTAATGATTTAGATACCGTAATTAAGTCTGGAACGACATCATAATGATCAATTGCAAAGTATTTTCCGGTACGACTAAAGCCTGTTTGAATTTCATCAGCTACAAATAAAATACCGTGCTCTGAACAAATGCTGCGTACTTCTTGAACGAATTTCTTACTTGGAACGATAAATCCGCCTTCCCCTTGAACAGGTTCCATTACAACTGCTGCAATTGTTTCTGGTGCTACTTCTGATATGAAGAAGTTCTTGAACTCTTCAATGATAAAGTCATCATACTGCTCTTCTGTTAAACCTTCTGGGCGACGGTATTCATATGGGAATGGTGCTTTATATACTTCTGGAGCAAATGGGCCAAATCCAAATTTATATGGTTTTACTTTACTTGTCATCGTCATTGTCATTAATGTACGCCCATGAAATCCTTTAGAAAATGCGATAATTCCAGGTCTCTTCGTATATTTACGAGCAATCTTCACTGCATTTTCAACCGCTTCTGCCCCACTATTTAAAAACAGCACTTGTTTATCGAAATTACCTGGCGCTAATGCGGCCAGCTTTTCTGCCAATTCAATATACGGCTCATACATCATCACATTAAATCCAGTATGAATATATTGATCTACTTGTTTATGAAGCGCTTCTTTAACAGCTGGATGACAGTGTCCTACATTAATTGTCCCAATTGCTCCTGCGAAATCAATGTACTGATTTCCATCCACATCTGTTACGAGTGCACCATTTGCAGACTGTACAAATGTTGGAATACCATTACTTACTCCTTTTGGTACTATATTTTGGCGGCGTTCTAATAAAGACGCTGCTTTCGGTCCTGGAATTTGTTCATTTACTTTAGCAAATTTTTTTGTGTTCACTGTGTACCCCATCCTTTTCTATACAATGTTTTCTCTTTATATTGCAAGATGCATGCCAACTTCCTCTTTCTAGTATTCATCCCATTCTCTTACTATCTCGGCATAAAAAAATAAGTCTATAAAGACTCATATAGAGTCTTTATAGACTTATTCATTTATACATTAGACTTTCCTTGTTCCCAAATAAACTCACCTGAATGAGAAATTAAATCTTCAACAGATTGTAATACTAAATCTGCAAGTGGTTCTAACGTTTGACGATCACCCGTACCAGATAGTACGCCAATCGCATAACAGTCGCCACCATTTTTCGCTAAATGTAAATCCGTCGGTGTATCCCCGATGACTGCTACTTCACATGTCTCTAAATTAAATCTCTCACAAAACGATTCTACAATTTTTTTATCTGGCTTCTGTGCTGGAAATGTATCTGAAGCTATAACACAATCAAAAAAAGCTTCCAATTGATATTGCTTTAAAAATAATTCTGTCGGCGCGAAATCATCAGCTGTAACGACACCTAGAATAAACCCTCTATCCTTTAACGCTTGTAAAACTTTCGGTAAATCTGCCGTCATTCTCATATGTGAACGATGCTCGTACATAAGAGCAAACAACTTTTCACTCACCCATTGATGCATCTCTTCTTCTCTAGATGATGCAATATACTTACAAAGCCCCTTGGCCACATCAAGACTCGTTCCAGCAGCGAGCGCACTACGCGGGTGAACAAATGCTCCATCTACGCCAATCTCTTTTAATAAAGCCTGCTGCATTGACTGTGGGAGTTGATATAATTTTATACATTCAGCAACAAGCTCTTCAGCTACTTTTATCCAAATTGAATGAAAATCCATTAATGTCCCATCTTTATCAAATAATATTGCTTTTACCTTCTCCATAGCACCCTACCTCTCATTTCTTATCTCTTCCAGTGTATCAATAAAATATGGATATAAAATAAACGGATTGTAAAAATACCATAAAAATCAAACTAACTTACAATTTACAATTCATCTGCACATAGAGAAACTTTAATCAGTGGGGGAATCTTATTGCTCGCAAATAGTGAGGTGAAAGCAAAAAAAAGATGCCTTTACAGGGCATCCTCTTGATGTTCAGGAACAAATAGTTCCAGACAATGATATATATTTTCAAATTCCATTGGTGCATCTCCGCCATATTCACCATCTAAGTTGATCATTAATTTATCAGGTGAATGCACTTTAATACGATTCGCTTGTGTATATAGCACTTTCGGATTGTTAATATGTTCCCCACGCTGTGCTTGTGTTGCTGCTTTAATTAAATCAGCGATAGAACCTTTTTTCAGTACTAATAAATCAAATAATCCATCGTTAATAGATGCATATGGTGCTACTTTTTCGAATCCACCAACTGAACGAGTATTCGTAATTAAAAACATCGTAATTTCTTCTTGTAGCAACTTCCCATCATACTCAATTTCAACATATGTTGGATGTAATGATGGTAACATTTCGATTCCTTTTAAATAGTAAGCAAGTTGGCCTAATACCGTTTTTAGCTTGCTTGGTACTTCATATGTTAATTCTGTAATACGGCCGCCACCAGCGATATTAATGAAATATGTATCATTTGCTCTACCAAGATCTAACGGTACCGTTGTTCCTTCACAAATAATATCCGCAGCCTCTTCAATAACACGAGGTACACCGATCGCACGCGCAAAATCATTTGTCGTTCCAACTGGAATAATTCCAAACTTTGGACGATGCTCATGTCCTACTAAACCGTTCACTACTTCATTTAACGTACCATCACCACCAGCTGCGATAACAACATCAAACTTACGATCCGCAGCTTGCCTCGCTGCCACAGTCGCATCTCCAGGACCAGTTGTCGCATGACAAGACGCTTCATATCCAGCTTGTTCTAATTTTTGTAATACTTCTGGTAAGCTCTTCTTAAATAGCTCGCGCCCAGAAGTAGGATTATAAATAATTCTTGCTCGCTTCATCATTTATTAGCACAGGAAATTCCTTATTCATTGAAAAACGAATACACCGAACCCTTATTCAGTATCCCTATGCTTACCTCCTCTCATCTTCCTATCCTTCTTTAATTCCGCTCAAACAGGCAGTAAGAACCCGATTCGTGTAGCTCATCAAAAGTAACTATTCACTCCTGATAGTTTTGCTTTATTTAACCAAGAAATTTATCCCGCTATTTGCAGGCAGTAAAACTCCCACTGATTAAAGTTTCACTTTATGTCTATCCATTCTCTCACATCAATTTACATATAATGAATAATAATTATCTATTATTTCATGAGATGAAAAACTCTCTATGTCTAGATTTATCATTATTCCCACCTTTTTGCAACTATCATACCATAGTTGCTATACAAACATTTTTTCACTTTTGACAGTTAATCAAACGTTTGTTTAAATTATTTTTCACTTTTTTAACACACTTTTGAAACAAACGTTTGATTAACTCAGAAAAAACACCCAAATACGGGTGTTTTTTCTGTTTAATCTTTAAGAATCTATACTATTTTAGCGTTCAAAAATAAGAATTCTTCTCTTTTTTTAGCGCTTATTAATCTCTTCAAGTAAGATTTTATTAACAAGCGGTGGATTTGCTTGTCCTTTTGTAGCTTTCATAATTTGACCAACTAAGAAGCCAATTGCACGGTCTTTACCGTTTTTAAAGTCTTCAATAGATTGCTCATTATTATCAAGAATTTCTGTTACAACCTTACGAAGTGTTCCTTCGTCAGAAATTTGAACCAGACCTTTCGCTTTAACGATTTCTTCTGGGTCTCCACCTTTTTCAATTAATTCATTAAATACTTTCTTCGCGATTTTAGAAGAAATTGTACCTTTTTCAATTAATTGAACCATTTTAGCTAAGCCAGCTGGCGTTAATGCAACGTCTTTTAATTCTTTTTGTTGTTTGTTTAAGTATGCAAGTACTTCACCCATTAACCAGTTTGATGTTAATTTCGCATCAGCACCGTCTGCAACTGTTGCTTCAAAGAAATCAGACATCTCTTTCGTTAATGTCAATACATGCGCATCATAAGCTGGTAAGCCAACTTCTTCAACATAGCGAGCTTTACGTGCATCTGGAAGTTCTGGAATAGAAGCACGAATTTCTTCTTTCCACTCATCGTCGATGTAAAGTTCAACTAAGTCTGGCTCTGGGAAGTAACGGTAATCGTCAGATCCTTCTTTTATACGCATTAAGATTGTTTTCTTCGTTGCTTCGTCATAACGACGTGTTTCTTGTTGGATGATACCACCAGATAATAATTCTTTTTCTTGGCGCACTTGCTCATGCTCAAGACCTTTTTGCACGTAAGTGAAAGAGTTTAAGTTTTTCAGTTCTGCTTTTGTACCGAACTTCTCTTGTCCAACTGGACGAAGTGAAATATTCGCATCACAACGAAGAGAACCTTCTTCCATCTTACAATCAGATACACCTGTATATTGAATGATTGATTTTAACTTCTCTAAGTACGCATATGCTTCTTCTGGAGTACGCATATCTGGCTCAGATACGATCTCGATTAAAGGCATCCCTTGACGGTTGTAGTCTACTAATGAACCGTCAGCTGCATGCGTTGATTTACCAGCATCTTCTTCTAAATGAAGACGTGTAATACCGATACGTTTCTTTTTACCGTCTACTTCGATTTCAATCCAACCATTTTCACCAATTGGCTTATCAAATTGAGAGATTTGGTAAGCTTTCGGATTATCTGGGTAGAAATAGTTTTTACGGTCGAACTTCGTTTCCGTTGCGATTTCACAGTTTAATGCCATTGCGGCTTTCATTGCAAAGTTAACTGCTTCCTTATTTAAAGTAGGAAGTACCCCTGGGTATCCTAAGTCAATTACACTTGTTTGTGTATTTGGCTCCGCTCCGAATTCTGTTGGACTCGCAGAGAAAATTTTCGAATTTGTTTTTAACTCAACGTGAACCTCTAAACCAATAATTGTTTCTAAATTCATCTATGCTCGCCTCCTTACAGACTTGCTTTTTTTGTATGATAGTCTGTTGCTTGCTCAAACGCATGTGCAACGCGGTAAATCGTCGTTTCATCGAAGTGTTTACCAATGATTTGTAGACCAAGTGGCATGTTGTTAGCACCGAATCCACATGGAACAGAAATCGCTGGAACACCCGCTAAGTTTACTGGAATTGTTAAAATGTCATTTGCATACATTGTCATTGGATCGTCCACTTTTTCGCCCACTTTAAATGCTGGAGTTGGCGTTGTTGGTCCAATAATAACATCGTAGTTAGCAAATACATTTTCAAAGTCATTTTTAATTAATGTACGTACTTGTTGTGCTTTTTTGTAATATGCATCATAGTAACCAGAGCTAAGAGCAAATGTACCAAGCATAATACGACGTTTTACTTCATCACCGAAACCTTCGCTACGTGTGTTTTTGTAAAGATCTAATAAGTTATTTACATTATCAGAACGAACACCGTAACGTACGCCATCAAAGCGTGAAAGGTTCGCAGATGCTTCAGAAGAAGATAATAAGTAATACGTTGCTAGAGCGTATTTAGAGTGCGGAAGAGATACTTCCTCCCAAGTTGCGCCCATACCTTCTAATACTTTTAAAGCAGCTAGTACTGACTCACGAGCTTCTTCGCCAACACCTTCGCCTAAGTATTCTTTCGGTACAGCAATACGTAAACCTTTAACATCACCTGTTAAACCAGCTAAGTAGTTTCCTACTTCAACGTTTGCAGAAGTTGCATCCATACGGTCAATACCTGAAATAGCTTGTAATAAGTATGCATTGTCTTCTACTGTACGTGTAATCGGTCCGATTTGGTCAAGTGAAGATGCGAATGCTACTAATCCGTAACGAGATACGCGTCCGTAAGTTGGTTTTAAACCTACAACGCCACAATATGCAGCTGGCTGACGGATAGAACCACCCGTATCAGAACCTAGAGAGAATAATACTTCTCCTGCTGCTACTGCTGCTGCAGAACCACCACTAGATCCGCCTGGAACGTAATCTAAGTTCCATGGATTTTTTGTAGCGTAGAAGCCTGAGTTTTCATTTGAAGAACCCATTGCGAACTCGTCCATATTTAATTTACCGATTGTAACTGTGTCAGCAGCTTTTAGCTTTTGTACAACTGTCGCATCGTAAATTGGATCGAAGTTTGCTAATATTTTGCTCGCACAAGTTGTACGAAGACCGTTAGTTACAATGTTATCTTTTACACCAATTGGCATACCGAATAATAAACCATTATCCTCAGCACCAATCTTTGCATCTAATTCTTTCGCTTTCGCGCGTGCATTTTCTTCATCTAATGTAAGAAAAGCTTTTACGTTATCTTCAACATCCGAAATACGTTTGTAAGATTCTTCTACTAAATCCGTAACGGAAATTTCTTTGTTGTTTAACTTCTTATGTAACTCTGATACAGAATGATCAAATAATGACATCGAAATTCCCTCCTCTATTCTAATACTGCTGGAACACGGATTTGATTATCTTTGTGATCCGGTGCATTTTTTAATACTTCTTCTACTGGTAAACCTTTTTCTGGCACATCTTCACGCATAACATTTTTCATAGTTAATACATGAGTTGTTGGTTTTACATCAGTTGTATCTAATTCATTTAACTGTTCTGCAAATGTAACAATTGCATCTAGTTGTTTTTGAAATTTTTCTGCTTCTTGATCAGTAATTGCAAGACGTGCTAAATGTGCTACGTGCTTTACATTCTCAACGGAAATTCTTGACACGGCTAGGCCACCTCCATAATATATCGTTCAATCTACAATACTATTGATGATACCAAATTTTCAGTACTTCAAGCAAGTCAACACACGGCACTTACGGCATTTTTACATAAAAAAAGAAAGGCAAGTGCCTTTCTTTACAATTTACTCTTTATCTAACGATTTATTTTTCGGAAATCTTTCATTATCTTCCTCATTATCACGAATTGTTTTTTGTAATACAAAACAAGACATCGTTAAAAATAATGTTCCGATTAAATAGTACCCTTTTACACTAAGCGTTTCATCTAACGTGTAAATCCCAATTAGCATTCCTGAAAGCGCACAAACAAATGAAGTCCATGCTAAAAACGTGAACGCTTGCGTATTTCGTCTTCTCATCGTTCTCCCCCTCGTTAGCTGTACACCTATTATAGATAAATATATTTATCACAATGGTTTTTTATGTAAAATCATTTTTCTATTTATTAATCTATCACAAAAAATTTCTATTTTGAAGATAATTTTCTTTCTAATCCGAAAAAACAGTTAAAAACATTGACATTTATTTCAACTCCACATAAAATAAAAACAAATATTACGAACCTCGAAATATACGGGAGTGGAAATAATTGTTACAATATGAACATTTTTTAGACTTACTGTTAGATAACGCCAAGAAACTTTTCTATCCTGAAGAATGGGTAAGTCTTGATTTAACACTTTCCAAGACAGAAGTATTTTGTTTACTTTGGATGGAGCGAAATACGGATATTACAATGACAAAAATTGCTGATCTTCTTGATATACCGATGAGTACAACAACGGGCGTTGTAAATCGCCTTGTAAAAAAGGGATATATTGAACGCTACCGGAATGAAAGCGATCGACGCATTGTATTAATTCGTTTAACAGAAAACGGCGTAATGCTCGTTCAAGAAGTAAAACAAAATGCGGCCCATTACTTTAGCCTAGTGACAGATGCATTGTCAGAAGAAGAAAAAGCATTCTTACTACAAATATTCCAAAAGATCATGAATCACATTGCTACGTCACAGCAAAAAACAGAAGAAAAGGTTTCTACACCTAAAATGAAAAACATTCCGATTGAATAAGACCCTAGTTGGGTTTTTATTCAATTAAATATTTCGACAATCGTAATATTCGACATTCGAAACAAAGGGGATATTAATGATGAGAATTATTCTGTATACAGGTAAAGGCGGCGTTGGAAAAACTAGCATTTCAGCAGCAACAGCAATCCAAAGTGCAAAACAAGGATTAAAAACATTAGTAATGAGTACAGATCCTGCTCATAGTTTAGGGGATTCATTTGGCATAAAACTATCTTCTGAGCCACTAGAAATTCGCGAAAACTTGTGGGCACAAGAAATTAACACTATTTATGAAATGGAAAAAGGCTGGGGGAAATTGCAGAAATATATTACACTACTCTTCACTTCCAAAGCAGCTGATGATATTACAACAGAAGAATTAACGATGTTCCCTGGTATGGAAGATTTAATTAGCTTACTTCGAGTACTCGATTACTATAAACACAACACTTACGACGTCATCATTATTGATTGCGCACCGACTGGAGAAACTTTAGCAATGCTTAGCTTTCCAGACATGCTCGGCTGGTGGATGGAAAAACTCTTTCCTATTAAAAGGAAGATTTTAAAAGTTGTTCGTCCTGTAGCTCAACCACTTCTTGGTGTCCCCCTTCCAACTGATGATATTATGGACGAATTAACGAATACGCTTGAACAACTTGGAGAAATGAGAGATATTTTATCAAACCGAGAAGTAACGAGTATTCGCGTTGTTGTAAATCCTGAAAAAATGGTCATTAAAGAAGCTCAGCGTAGTTTTACTTATTTAAACTTATACGATTATAACGTAGATGCCATTATGATTAACCGCGTCATCCCTAACACTGTTACCGACCCTTACTTTCAGGCATGGAAAGATACACAAAAGAAATATAAGGCGTTAATTAAAGATAGTTTTCAGCCACTTCCTATTTACGAAGCTCCCATGTTTGAACAAGAAGTTGTTGGTTTACCTATGTTAGAGCGTGTAGGAAATGCTTTATTTAAATCAGACCCCTCTCCTACTGAAGTGAAATTTAATGGCCGCACACAATATGTAAAAAAAGATGGCGATGAGTATATTTTCGTTCTGTCCATTCCCTTCTCAAACAAAAGTGAACTTTCATTAAATCAAAAAGGTGATGAACTTATTATTCGAGCCGGCTCTATGAAGCGAAATATCACCTTACCAAAAACATTAACACACCTTTCTATTCAAGGAGCTAAGTTTGAAGATGATGTACTAAACATTCGGTTTGGAGGTGTAGTACATGCATGATGAATTACTAAGAAAGGTAATTCGTACAAAAATAAAAATCGGTATGCGTATATTAGAAGAGCTACCGAATCCGATTCAGCAATCAGCTAAGCACGCACTAAATATTTTGCAAGAGGAGCTCTCCTCTTATGCTGAAGAACAACCGCAACCTGAGAGTAATTTAAAAAGCATCATAATTGAATAACTATACCCTTGTAGAAAGCCTTTTCTTATAGGCTTTCTATCCCTTTATTGGAGCTGATATAAGTTGATAAAAACATCTTCAACAAGACATTTCACCACTAATACAATCTGGCTAATCCCCCTTCTATTCTTTTTTCATAACCTTGAAGAAGCTTTCCAAATGCCACAATATATCGCTAATCGATTTTCGATCCATTTTATAACTAACAAACAATTTTTCATTGCAATTTCCATATTAACAACCTTCGTCTTACTCATAGTCATTCTATATCAATTAAGCATCATATCTTCTATTTATTTGATCATTTTTATACAGGGCTGTATCTTCTTTAACGCCGTTCAGCATATTATCTTGTATTTCATTTATCGTTCTTATAATCCAGGAGTAATCTCAGCATCTATCATTATCCTATTTTCTCTTTTCTTATTTTCATCAAAGAAACTATTAATCCCTAAAAAGAAATTAGCAAGTACACTCATTTTTAGTTTAATCTCTTACCCAATCATAATTTGGATTTCCTTATTATTAGCCAGCTGCTTTAATTAAAAAAAGACCAGGAAAACTCCTGGTCCATCACTCTACTTAACAAACATTGGATTCTATGTTATACAAAATTAGAAGGTATAGAATTAGGGTTTTGTTTGTTAAGTAGATTATATGTTGAACGAGCTAACAGCGGAGGGGTTCCTACTGTTAGTCGTTAAACTCAATAATTATTTTACGATTTTTTCAAGCTCATCAAGTGAAAGATCTACTGAAATTGAACCATCATTTGTTTCTTTCTTAATTGCATCTGTTACTTCTTTTGAATGGTATAACTCAATTACTTTTTTCAGTGTTGGATCATTTTTATCTTTCGTACGAGCTGCGAAAATATTAATATAGGCCTTTGCATTTTCATTATTTGGATCTTCTAAGAAAATTGGATCCTTCGCTGGGTCTAATCCAGCTTGACCAGCAACACCGTTATTAATAACTGAAGCCGCTACATCTTTTAACACACGAGGTGTTTGCTGTGCGATAACCGGTGTAACTTTTAGCTTCTTTGGATTTTCAGCGATACCACTTGGATCCCCAAATAGACCAAAATCTTTCTTAAGCTTTAATAATCCAGCTGCATCAAGAAGTTTTAATGCACGTGCTTGGTTCGTTGGATCATTCGGAATAGCAATTTCCGAACCATCTGGGATTTCATTTGCTTTCTTATATTTTTCAGAGTATAAGCCCATCGGTGCAATTTGCGTTGTACCAACAGCTGTAATATCTAACTTATGCTCCTTTTTAAATTGCTCTAAGAAAGCAATGTGCTGGAATGAGTTTAGTTCAATATCTCCATCAGCTAACGCTTTGTTGGGTGTTGTGTAATCAGAGAACTCAACCAGTTTAATTTTAATCCCTTCTTTTTCAGCTTTTTTCTTTAAAATTTCCCAAACGTCTCCATCTGTTCCAGTTACACCGACGCGAACTACTTTCTCTTTCGCTCCTGCACCTGTGTCTCCACCTGAGCAGCCGCTTAATGCTGTAATTCCTACGATCGCTGATAATGCAAATGCTAAAATTTTCTTCATTTTCTTTTCCCCTCTTCCTTTTTATGATCTGCGTAAAAAGACTTTCGCAAAGTAGTTCCCTAAATTTTGAGCCACCTGTACAAGAATAATAAGTAAAACGACCGTTACAAACATAACTGACGTATCGAAGCGTTGATAACCATATGTCATTGCTAAGTCACCAAGACCGCCACCACCGACAAGTCCTGCGACTGCAGAAAATTCAATTAAACCGACCGTCATAAACGTGACACCTAGGATCAATGGTGCTAAAGCTTCTGGTACGAGGATTTCAAAAACAATTCTAAGTGGTGAAGCGCCCATTGCTTGTGCTGCTTCAATTACTCCTTTCGGAACAGAAACAAGATTGGTTTCAACCATTCTAGCAATACCAATTGATGCAACTAACGTCATTGGGAAGATTGCTGCAGCCGTTCCAATCGTCGTTCCAATAACACTTCTTGTTAGTGGGCTTAAAGCTACTAAAAAGATAATGAATGGAACCGGACGAATTGTATTAATTATGATATTAAGAATAGAAAAGACCCATTTATTTTCTAAAAAATTTCCTTTTCTCGTTACATACAACAGTAAACCTAGAGGTATACCAAGAATTGTAGCGAATATAAGGGTTACAATTACCATTAAGAGGGTATCCCCCGTCGCATCTAATATGCGAGGCCAAAATATACTCCAATCAACTCGCATGAGCTTCTACCTCCTTCAGCTGCACTTGCAGTCTTAGATGTTGTAATGCTTTTTGAATTTCTTTCTGTTCACCTTGTAGTTCTACAAGAAGATTTCCAAATAGCACATTTTGGAGTTCAATAATATTTCCATAAAGAACATTTACATCGACGTTATAGTTTTTCGCAATATATGATAGTACAGGCTGCCCTGTCTCTTCCCCAGTAAAAGTCAGGCGATAAATCTGACCTCCGTTTTGAATTTTCGCTAGAACACTTTCTGGTAAGTGATCATTAATAACAGAGCGTACAAAATTTTGAGTTGTCTTTGTTTTTGGTTGTGTGAAAACGTCAAACAGTTTTCCTTCTTCAATTACTTTTCCTTTTTCCATAACGGCTACACGGTGACAAATTTCTTTCACAACGTGCATTTCATGTGTAATAAGTAGAATCGTTAAATTGTACTCTCTATTTACTTTCTTTAATAAATTTAAGATTTCTGTTGTTGTTTCCGGATCTAAAGCTGATGTTGCCTCATCACATATGAGAATATCGGGTGATGTCGCAAGTGCTCTTGCAATCCCAACACGCTGCTTTTGCCCACCTGATAACTGTTCTGGATAATAGTTCGCTTTATCTTCTAAACCAACAAATTTTAGTAGTTCATTCACTCTTTCTTTTATCTCATTCTTCGGCAATTTCGCTAACCTTAATGGATAAGCAATGTTCCCAAACACCGTTCTTGAATTAAATAGATTGAAACTTTGGAAAATCATACCAATTCTTTGTCTTAGTGTCCGTAATTCTTTCGCCGATAATGATGTAATATCTTTATCATCTATTGAAATTGTTCCTGCAGTTGGTCTTTCTAACATATTTACTAAACGTAATAGCGTACTCTTTCCAGCACCACTAAATCCGATAATGCCAAAAATTTCGCCCTTTTCAACTGACAGCGTTACATCCTCAACCGCATGAACAGATTGCCCACCTGATTCATATACTTTACTTACATTGTTAAAAGAAATCATTTTCTTCCCTCCTATATGCTGTAAAACTTGAAGTAGAGCTTTCGAGGTAAAATAAAAAGTGCTCTCCTCCTTATCAGTAATAAAAGATAAGAAGGAGAGCACTTTTATATGTACTCATTCACATCTTCTCATCTTCCAAGCCTTTATAGGCTTGCTGGAGTTAGCACGGTATTAAAAAACCCGTTGCTGAGGTATCGTAGGGCCAGTCCCTCCACCTCTCTGGATAAGAGTGTATCGATTTAATTGTCGTTTAATTAAGTCTTATTATAGAACTCAGAATAATGAGAGTCAATACATTTTTCGGAAAAATATTAATTATTTCTCTATTTAAATTTTCAAATAAGAAGTAACAATACAATAGTGATTTTTAAAGTTATGTAAAAGCCTTCTCACTCATACTTTTAAAAAGGAGAATCTTCTCTATTCATTGAATAACATTATTTGAATATGAAATCGGAGGAAGATAGATATATGAAAACAGCTCTTTTGCTCGTCGACATTCAAAATGATTATTTTCCAAGCGGAATGATGGAATTACGTAATCCAGTAGAAGCAAGTGAATATGCTAGTCAGCTACTACAACATTTTAGAATAAGAAACGAACCTATTTTTCATATCCAACATGTAGCTATAAAAGATAGCGCTACTTTTTTCCTACCCAATACAGAAGGTGTCCATATTCACGAAAATGTCCGTCCACTTAGAGAGGAAACCGTTATCCTTAAACATTATCCAAATAGCTTCCGAGAAACTGATCTTCTAGAACAATTACAACGTTCAGGAATTGAGCACGTCGTAATATGCGGGATGATGACCCATATGTGTATTGATGCTACAGTAAGAGCTGCTTTTGATTTTGGTCTTCACTGTACCGTAATACACGATGCTTGTGCTACAAAAGATCTTTCATTTAAGAATGCTACTATACCAGCTGTTTATATTCATAATACAATTTTGGCGAGTTTAAATGGAGTATACGCAAATATAATGAGTACAGAAGAGTTTTTAGCGACCTAAAAAAAACACTCCTTTCAGTTAGCAAAGCCGAAAGGAGTGTTCTCTTGTCTAACCATAGATTTTCTTTCAAATTGTATTATACAGGAAATCCTCAAAATGAATACTAAAAAATATGACTAATAAGTCAATTTTTCTCGCTGTTTTGTTTCTATTTTCATGTTTATCCCGATATTAACAAGGTTTAACTAATCCAAAAGAAAAAATAGTAATATTTGGAAACCTTTCTTGATTGAAATTAACTAGCTTCTATTATAGAGAGTTTCTCAAAAAGAAAAGATCTTCACAGTCTGTGAAGATCTTTTCTACTATTTCTTATAAAGTTTCAGAAGTAGTTTTTGCTTGCATGTGAAGCGCTAAGTAATCAGGGCCACCAGCTTTAGAGTCTGTACCAGACATGTTAAAGCCACCGAATGGTTGGTAACCTACGATTGCACCAGTACATCCACGGTTGAAGTATAAGTTACCAACGTGGAAGTCTTCACGTGCTTTTTCAATATGGTCACGGTTGTTAGTAACAACTGCTCCTGTTAAACCGTATTCTGTATTGTTTGCAATTGCAAGTGCATGATCAAAGTCTTTTGCTTTACAGAATGCTACTACTGGTCCGAAGATTTCTTCTTTCATTAAGCGAGCATCTTCTGCAACATCAGCAACGATTGTTGGTTGGATGAACCAGCCTTTAGAATCGTCTCCTTCGCCACCTGATACGATTTTACCTTCTTCTTTACCAATTGCAACATAGCTCATTACTTTATCGAATGCAGCTTGGTCATTAACAGGTCCCATGTTAATATCTTTTGCATCTGGGTTACCTACTGTTAATTCTTTTGTTAATTCAACAGCACGATTTAATACATGATCGTATACATCTTCATGGATTACTGCACGAGAACATGCAGAACATTTTTGTCCTGAGAATCCGAATGCTGATGCAACGATAGATTTAGCTGCTAATTCAAGATCTGCCTCTTTATCAACAACGATTGTATCTTTACCGCCCATTTCAGCGATAACACGTTTTAACCAAATTTGTCCTGGGTTTACTTTTGCTGCACGTTCGTAAATACGAATACCTACATCGCGAGATCCAGTGAAGCTAACGAAACGTGTACGAGGGTGATCTACTAAATAGTCACCAACTTCAGAACCATTACCTGGAACGAAGTTTACTACGCCAGCTGGTAAACCAGCTTCTTCTAATACTTCCATAAATTTCGCTGCTACTACAGGAGTTGTACTAGCTGGTTTTAGTAATACTGTGTTACCAGAAACTACGGCAGCTGTTGTCATACCTGCCATAATTGCGAATGGGAAATTCCAAGGAGAAATGATAACACCTACTCCTAATGGAATGTAAGAGAAACGATTATATTCAATTGGACGGCTTTCTACTGGAATACCGTCTTTTAATTTCAACATTTGACGAGCATAATATTCCATAAAATCGATTGCTTCTGCTGTATCAGCATCTGCCTCATTCCATGGTTTACCTGCTTCTTTTACAAGAATAGCAGAGAACTCATGTTTTCTACGACGAACGATTGCTGCAGCACGGAATAAAATATCTGCACGCATTTCTGGTTTTGACTTTCTCCAAGTTTGGAATGTTGCATCCGCTACTTGCATTGCTTTTTCAGCTAATTCACGGCTTGCTTTTGAAACACGACCAACAAGTTCCTCTTTATTTGCAGGGTTTACAGAAACAATTTTGTCTTCTGTAGTGATTTTTTCTCCCCCGATAATTAATGGATAGTCTTGTCCAAGATAAGATTCTACTTTCTTTAAACCCTCTTCAAACGCTAATTTGTTAGCCTCTACTGAAAAATCTGTAAATGGCTCATGTTTGTATGCTACTACCATCTTTTTAGCCTCCCCTTAGAAAAACGTTTACATTTTACAACATTATTCTACACGATAATTTAGATTTATTCAAATATTCCTAGACTTATATTTTAAAAATTAATAAATTTTTAAAATATAATAAAAAAAAGAGATTCATACATACGTATGAATCTACAAAATATGAGTATATTCCAAAACATTTTTCCCGATTAATAAAATAGTAACTAATAAAAATAAAGTCCTTACATATCCAACACCTTTTTGAACCGCAAACTTCGATCCAAAATAAGCACCTAAAATCATTGATAAGCCCATAATTATACCGTATTCAAAATGAATCACATCTAAAAATAAAAAAGTAATTAAAGATACGATATTACTAACGAAGTTCAAAAGTTTTCCAGATGCTGCCGCTTGAATAAAATCCAAACCAATTAATAAAAATGCAAAAATTAAAAAGGATCCTGTCCCTGGTCCAAAAAATCCATCATAAAATCCTATCATTAAAATAACAAAGAAAAACATTAATGTTTTTCCTTTTGTCATCTTTTTATAGGTAGATGCACTTCCCCAATCTTTTTTCGCAATAATATAAATGGCAATAAAAACCAACATTACGAGTACTAGTGGACGCAAAATATCAGGCGGAATAAACTTTACTACTAAAGCCCCTGCGACTGCTCCAATAATAGTTAACGGGATTAACTTTCCTACAATCCGAAAATTCACCTTACCTGATCGAATAAAATAAATTGTGCTCGTAAGCGTCCCCATCGTTGCAGCTAATTTATTCGTTGCGATTGCCGAAGCTGGTGATAAACCAACAAACATAAGTGCAGGAAGCGAAATTAATCCTCCCCCTCCAACAACCGAATCAATAAAAGCTGCTAAAAACCCGAATGCAATTAATAAAATAATGACTTGAAAGCTTAGTTCTTCCATGATTTTGCCCCTTACCCCTTTATTTGTAACATTTAAAATTATAACAAAATTTTTCAAGAAAAAAAGCTGTTCCTTTATGGAACAGCTCTCATCTTTAATCTAAAATTTTCACAAACGGTTCATCTTGCTTCGCTTCACGTATAATAATTGCTTCTGGGCGTTCTACAGATTTAATTGTTACTTGTACTTTCATATAATTCGGGAAGTATTCCATAACAAGTCCAGCTACATATTGTGTAAAACCAATCACTTCAGCTTTCCCATTGAATTGGACAGGAATATCGAGCTTCATTTCTCTTAATTCATCATCTCTATACATTCCAGTACCGATAACAGCTGTATAATCTCCTTGGAAATACTCACTTAATTTTGCTTTAAAGTTTGACACCCTCGCAAGATCTTCACGTTTATTATCCGATTTCGCTTGTTCAGACGGGAATAAATAGTATTTCTCATTGATCGGCTTCCAATCCTCAACCGTTTCACTGCCTTTTTCTACCTTAGCATAAGAAACAAAATTCCCTGGTACAAGCGAAGACTTTGGACTTTGACGATAAATTGCAAATGTTATCGGAACATTTTTTGTCGCAGCGTCTTTTTGATGCATGAATTTCAAGATTTCTTGGGCCATTCTTTTCCCTTCAGCTAACATTTTTTCATCTGGGATTGCAGCCTCACGCGGATAACCATGCTCTTCCTCATAATATTGAACAGAATTCATCGCTAATCCAACTACAATGCCACCAGGTTCATTATCGTTCCCACCTTTTTGCACGTAGTAATCATGCTCTAAAATATTTGAGATATACATTGGATGTTTTTTATTTTTCACTTCTAGTGACTCCGAACCTTCACTTAAGGCTGGATTCAGTCCGATATTCGGAAATTTAACTGCATCTTTTTTCAACTTATCCTCTAGCTCTTTTTGTTCAGCATCTGTACGCTTCCTTTTTACAAGCATTTGTATATTTTGAGCCTCTAGAACCTTTCCGCCTTTAAAGAAATAATCTTTCGTACTAAATGATTCTTTGGCAATGCGCATTAATCCTGTTTCAAATTCATCTACATCTAGACGACTATTTAAACCTTGTACAACTAAACCACGTGCCTCACCTGGATCAAATTTAACCGTTGTCTTATAATATTCATCCGAAATCGAGTATTTCGGGATAACTGCTTGTTCTTTCGCTTTCCCCGATTTCTCAACTGCTTTTTCATCTTTATTGGAACCCATACTACACCCACTTACAAGTAGGCTAAGACTTAATACCGCTAACGCTATTTTTTTCATCGTAAGTTTGCACCTCTTACTTATTCAGCTCTTGTAAGAACCTCTCTTCATTCCAAACTTCAACATTGTGCTTCTCTGCTTGCGCTAATTTCGAACCAGCAGCTTCACCAGCAACAACTAAATCCGTACTTTTACTAACACTTCCTGTTACTTTTCCACCTAATGCCTCAATATTCTTCTTCGCTTCACTGCGTCCCATAACTTCTAATTTCCCTGTTAAGACGACAGTTTTTCCTGCAAAGTACGATTCAACATTTTGTAAATCAGCAATTTTCATACCTTTGTATGCCATGTTCACGCCATACTCTTTAAATTGTTGTAATAGCTCTAATACGTCTTCATTATCGAAATACGTTACAACGGATTGAGCCATTTTTTCACCAATCTCATTAATTGTTTTTAATTCTTCTTCCGTCGCTTTCACAAGCTCATCCATCGTTTCGAAATGCTCAGCAAATGTACGTGCCGCTTTCGCACCGACATGACGAATACCAAGACCGAATAATAATCGCTCTAATGAGTTTTCCTTAGAATTCTCAATTGCTTGGACTAAATTTGTTGCTGATTTTTCACCGAAACGTTCTAGTTCTAATAATTGCTCTTTCGTCAATGAATATAAATCAGCAAACGTACGAATATAATCCGCATCAAAGAGTTGTGTAATTACACGTTCTCCAAGTCCATCAATATTCATTGCATTTCTTGAAACGAAATGGATTAATCCTTCACGAATTTGAGCTGGGCAAGTCGGATTTATACATCGAAGTGCTACTTCTTCTTCTAAACGAACAAGTTCACTCTCACATGCTGGACAATGCGTTGGCATATGATATTCTTCTTCCTCACCAGTACGCTTATCAAAAATAACGTTCACAACTTCAGGAATAATATCTCCAGCCTTTTTCACAACAACGTAGTCACCAATTCGAATATCCTTTTCACGAATTAAATCTTCGTTATGTAAAGAAGCACGACGGACAATAGTTCCGGCTACTCGCACTGGCTCCAGCTCTGCAGTTGGTGTTACAACTCCTGTGCGGCCGACACTTAATTCAATCCCTGTTAATCTCGTCACAACTTCTTCAGCTGGGAATTTATAAGCTATTGCCCATCTTGGACTCTTTGCTGTAGTTCCTAAGCTTTCTTGAATAGCAACATCGTCTACTTTTATAACGATTCCGTCAATCTCATAATCAAGATGCGGGCGTTTTTCTTGCCACTCTTCTACATAGGCTATTACGTCTTCAATTGTTTCACATGTACGACGATTTGGATTCGTCTTAAATCCAAGCTCACCTAAGAAATCCAGTGATTCACTGTGGGATGGAATTGTTTTTTCTTCTACATTAGCAAGACCATACACAAACATAGATAAGTTACGCTTCGCTGCAATTTTCGGATCAAGTTGGCGTATCGATCCTGCTGCCGCATTACGTGGATTCGCAAATACATCTTCACCATTTTGCTCTTTTTCTTCATTTAATTTAACGAATGAACGCTTCGGCATATAAGCCTCGCCTCGTGCTTCTAACGTTACTTCTTCATTTAAACGCAGCGGGATAGCTTTAATCGTTTTTAAGTTTTGGGTAATATCTTCACCCGTTATACCATCACCACGTGTTGCTCCTTGAATGAAGCGTCCTTTTTCATAATGAAGTGAAACAGCAAGTCCGTCAATTTTTAATTCGCATATATATCTTACATTCGCATCATCAATTCCCTGATGTACTCTTCGATCAAAATCACGCAAATCTCCTTCATTAAACGCGTTTCCTAAACTTAACATTGGTGATTTATGCGTTACCTTTTCAAATATATCAAGAACAGTCCCCCCAACGCGAATGGAGGGAGAGTCTTCACTCATAAACTCTGGGTTCTCTGCTTCTAATTTTATAAGCTCCTGCATATCACGGTCATATTCCGCATCAGAAACAGAAGGATTGTCTAATACGTGATATTGATAGTTAAATGTATTTAACAAATCACGCAGTTCTTCTATACGTTTTTTGGCTATCTCTTTTGACATATCCTCAGTCCTTTCCTATTGTTTCGTCACAGGTGCAAATTTTGCTAATAAACGTTTAATACCAATTGGGCTTGGGAACGCAATATCTAATTCTTTTGAATCTCCTTCACCCTTTACACTTACAACTGTACCGACTCCCCACTTCTGGTGAGCAGCTTTATCGCCTATTCCCCAGCCAATTTGCTCGCCACCTGTCGTCTTAACAGCCGGACGCGCGAAAGCTGAACGAGAGCGTGTTGTAGTTGCGCTTGTCGTTCTTCCTTTTGCACCAAACGAAGTTTCACGCTTCGGTGCTGTTTCGTTTAATGGTTCTACTAATTCTGCCGGAATTTCTGTAATAAATCGAGATGCTGCATTCATACTTGTTCTACCAAATAAAGTACGCATTTGAGCATTAGATAAGTATAGCTCTTCTTCTGCACGAGTAATACCTACATAGGCAAGACGACGCTCTTCTTGCATTTCATCCTCTTCCATAAGAGAACGAGTATGCGGGAATATCCCTTCCTCTAAGCCAACAATAAAGACAACTGGGAACTCTAATCCTTTTGCTGAGTGCATCGTCATTAAAATAACTTCTTCACCAGCAGTTGGATCTTCATCTACACGATCAATATCCGCAACAAGAGCTAAGTCTGTTAAGAATGCAACAAGGCTCTTATCTTCGCTTTGGGATTCAAATGTTTGTGTAACAGATAAAAACTCGTCTAAGTTTTCTAAACGACCTTCTGCTTCTAAAGAACGCTCATTTTTCAACATATCGCGATAGCCTGTCTTCTCAATAACTTCTTCTACTAATTCTGTAACAGATAAATACTCTTGCATATTTACCCAGTTGTGTAATAAACTTGCGAATTCTTTTACTGCTTTTGTTATTTTTGCACTTACACCAACATGCTCAATCTCATCAAATACAGCAGTTAATGAGATTCCGTTTTGCACACCATAATTAATAATTTTATCTATAGAAGTCGCACCAATCCCGCGCTTTGGCATGTTTATAATACGTGCAAAACTAATCTCATCATCTGGATTCCCAATTAAACGTAAGTACGCCAAAATGTCTTTAATCTCTTTACGGTCGTAGAACTTAGTACCTCCGACGATTTTGTAAGGGATATTAGATTTCAGGAAAATCTCCTCGACCATACGAGACTGGGCATTTGTACGATATAACACTGCAAAATCAGTATATTTTCGTTTCCCCATTTGAATATCATCACGAATTTTTTTCGCAACAAAATACGCTTCGTCCTTTTCAGTTGCAGCACGATAATACGAGATTTTGCTTCCAATTTGATTGTCTGTCCATAATTTCTTCGGTTTACGGTTTGAATTTTTTTCAATTACAGCATTCGCTGCATTTAAAATATTTTGTGACGAACGATAATTTTGTTCTAACAAGATAACTTGCGCATTCTCATAGTCTTTTTCGAATGACAAAATGTTAGAAATGTCAGCCCCGCGCCAGCGGTAAATAGACTGATCAGAATCACCTACAACGCAAAGATTTTTAAAACGTGCTGCTAAATGTTTAACAAGAAGGTACTGAGCTTTGTTCGTATCTTGATACTCATCAACGTGAATATATTGGAACTTACGCTGATAAAACTCTAGTACTTCTGGAACACGTTCAAATAGCTGAATCGTTGTCATAATTAAATCATCAAAGTCTAATGAGTTATTTTTCAAAAGACGTTTTTGATATTCTGTATATACATCGCTCGTTAATTTTTCATATGGGTCAGCGATTGTAATTTTTTTTGCATATTTATCTGCAGATAACAGTTCATTTTTCGCATTACTAATACCGGCTAAAATAGAGCGCGGCTCAAATTTCTTCGGATCAATATTGCGCTCTTTCATAATTTTTTTGACTACAGTTAACTGATCGCCTGAATCTAAGATTGTAAAGTTACGATTAATACCAATACGATCGATATCACGTCGTAAAATACGTACACACATAGAGTGGAACGTAGAAATCCAAATATCTTCTGCTTCTGGTCCAACAAGTTTATCAATACGCTCACGCATTTCACGAGCAGCTTTATTTGTAAAGGTAATTGCTAGTACATTCCATGGCGCCACACCTTTTTCACCAAGTAAATATGCAATACGGTGTGTTAACACACGTGTTTTCCCACTACCTGCGCCTGCCATTAATAGAAGTGGTCCATTTGTTGTTTGTACTGCTTTTTGTTGCTGCGGATTTAAACCATTTAATAACTTATCTGTCGTACTCATATGCGCCTGCACCTACTCTCCTTTTACTGCTTTAACTGTTTTTAATGCCGATTTTATATCATCATAAATAATATTTCCAACAACTACTGTATCAGCATACTGCGCCATTTCTTTCGCTTGTTCTGCATTAGAAATACCACCGCCATAATATAGCTTAGCTTGTTTCAATTCTGCTTTTACATTTTTAACAAGCTCAATGTCTCCATACGTCCCGCTATATTCTAAATAGAATATCGGTAAATGTAATAGCTTGTCTGCTAAACGCGCATATGCAATAACATCATCTTCTGTTAAATCACATTTTGTATCTGTAAGCTGGGCTACTTTCGCTTCTGGGTTTAAAACACAATACCCTTCCATGTAAATTTCGTCCCAGTCCATAATATCTCCAAATTCTTTCAATGCCTCATGATGAACACCTGTTACCCATTCTACTTTTCGGCTATTTAAAACACTTGGGATGTAATAAAAATCAAATCCTGGTGTAATTGCCTCCACATCAGAAACCTCTAACACACAAGGCACTGCATATCTACGAATGCTAACTAGCATGTGTAATACGTTATCAATTGTCACTCCATCACTTCCGCCTACAATAACAGCATCCGTTCCAGATTCACAAATCATTTCTAAATGTTCGTCACTTAACTCCTTATTTGGATCAAGCTTAAATACATGTTTCCATTTGGAAATATCGTACATGAAAACACCCTTTCTTTTCTCTAGTTATATAATTTCTGTTCAAAATAACAGTTAATTTTTATCAAGATTTTTTACATTCCTTGCTATATCTTTACCAGACTTTTTGAACTTCCTTACTATATTTGTTCAAAAAGGAGGATATAGAGAGCCTAGCAGATCGAGGCGCATTCGCCAGGAGGAACGGAATGTAGTTTTTCCTACATGAGTACCGGACTGGCGTATGCAACGATGAAATGCGACAGCTATCTTTACCGGACTTTTTGAACTTCCTTTTACGCATTCTTTCATTATAACAAAAAAAGCTACCTACACACACGCCCAATCCAACATCTTTTTCAACGTCAAATGTTGGATTACATATCAAAAAACTTATACGGAATACTAACAAATGAAATAGTATTTTCTATTTCGAAGTTAATTAAAAAGGAGTGTCTTTCTAATGAAGCAAAACATCGGCACAATTAGTGCTCTAATTCGAATTACACTTGGACTCATCCTCTTCGGTTGTAGTACAGCTAAACTCGTACGTAAACCTTGGTGCACTTGGTCTAAAGTTTTGCTATGGATTGGTGCCATGAAAATTGCGGAGGGAATCGTTCGTTTCTGCCCTATTGTTGAAGCCTGTAAGTTTGGAAAATATATGAATATGAGCGCATTTAAAATGCCTAGCATGAATTTCACTGAAAAAGGACATAATAAAGAAGAAGTTAATTCAGCTTCCAGTCATGACAAGCCAAAGTCAAAGTCAGATGGAAGTTATGACACTTCTGACAAAGAGATTGAGTCAGCGATTGAAGAATTAATCCTGGCAAAACCGCTTTGAATCATTTGTCACGATGCAAGATGCTCTCAAAGGGACTTAGCTGCTGCAGTGGGCAGCTAAGTCTTCTTTATTTTACCACGAAACAGAACGTACATTCTTGTTTTCCCCCTTAAAACGTACATAAAAGATATCAAACAATAAAATTCAGAAAATTAGGTGTAACCCTCTTGCATGTAATGATATAAAAGTGATATCATTTTTATATCAAGGAGGCGATCATATGAAAGAAAAACAAGTATTTTATGTTAATGGATTTCTCGGCGTTATTGGAATTTTAGTTTTAGCCGCTATCGGTGTATTTTGCCTTGTACAAGAAATGTTTGTAATAGCTATTTTAGCTCTCATATTAGCATCTGTTTTAGCTACAGGTATCGGTATCGTTCAACCGAATCAAGCGAAAGTTATTACGTTCTTCGGTAGTTATTTAGGAACAATTCGTCAAAATGGTTTATTTTTAACAATTCCATTCGCGTTTCGTCAAACTGTATCTTTACGTGTTGAAAACTTTAACAGTAAGAAATTAAAAGTAAACGATGTTGAGGGCAATCCAATTGAAATTGCAGCCGTTATCGTATATAAAGTTGTTGATTCCGCAAAAGCAATGTTTGGTGTTGAGCATTACGATCGATTCGTAGAAATTCAAAGCGAAACAGCAATCCGCCACGTTGCTACAAAATATCCTTATGATAATTTCCAAGATGAAACTTGTATCACGTTACGAGGAAATACTGAAGAAATCTCTGAAGAATTAAAGCGTGAGTTAGAAGCACGCCTTGAAATCGCTGGCGTAGAAGTATTAGAAACTCGTTTAACGCATTTAGCTTACGCAACAGAAATTGCCCATGCAATGCTCCAACGTCAACAAGCAAAAGCAGTATTAGCTGCTAGAAAAGAGATTGTTGAAGGTGCTGTGAAGATGGCGAAAGATTCAATCCATATGTTAGATGAAGAAGGCGTACTGGAACTCGATGACGAGCGTAAAGCAAATATGGTGAACAATTTATTAGTTGCCATCGTTTCAGATAAAGGTGCGCAACCAGTTATTAATACAGGAAGCCTATACTAAAGGTTGTAAGTGATTATGGCCAAAAAGAAAAGCTTTCCATTACGTATTGATCCTGAATTACACGCAGTCATCGAAAAATGGGCGAATGATGAGTTTCGTAGCGTCAATGCACACATCGAGTATTTACTTCGAGAAATGGCAAAGCAAAAAGGAAAATTAAAAAAAAATAAAGATGCATAAAAATCCCGCTGAGAAATCAGCGGGATTTTTATATATTAGCTTTTCGTCATCTCATGCCCAATTGCACGATATCCTATATCACTTCGGTAAAATAAACCATCACTCTCAATTTTACCGATTTCTTTATAGACCTTATCTTTCGCTTCTTGTAAACTATTCGCCTTACAAGCAACAAATAATACACGGCCACCGTTTGTTACAAAGTCACCATGTTTCATCGCTGTACCCGCATGGAAAACTATTACATCTTGCAGTGCATCTAATCCGTTAATAATTTCACCTTTTTTATATGCTTCTGGATATCCTTTCGAAGCAAGTACGACACCAATAACTGCTTCCTTTGACCATTGTAACGTTAATTCACTTTCATCTAATACAGCGTTACATACATCAACTAAATCATTTTCTAAGCGTGGTAATACAACTTCCGTTTCAGGATCGCCAAAGCGTGCATTGAACTCAATTACCTTTGGACCATCATTCGTTAAAATAAGCCCCGCATATAAAATTCCTGTAAACGAACGATTTTCTTGGATCATCGCTTTAGCAGTTGGATGTAATACTGTTTGAATCGCTTCTTGAACCGCTGATTCCGGAATTTGTGGTACTGGGGAATATGCACCCATTCCGCCTGTATTAGGACCTTTATCACCATCAAAAGCTCGTTTATGATCTTGAGCAATTACCATTGGATACACAGTTGTTCCATTTACAAATGCCATTAATGAAAATTCTTGTCCATCTAAAAACTCTTCAATAACGACCTTCTTGCTTGCTGCGCCGAATTTCACATCTTGTAGCATTTCTTTCACAGCTTGTAATGCCTCTTCAAGCGTCATTGCTACCGTTACACCTTTACCAGCAGCTAACCCATCTGCCTTAATTACGATCGGTGCACCAACTTTCTGAATGTACTTTACTGCCTCTTCATAGTCTGTAAAAGTTTCATATGCCGCAGTTGGAATATCATACTTTTTCATCAATTCTTTCGTAAAAGCTTTACTACCTTCAATAACAGCAGCCGCTTTATTAGGTCCAAATACACGAAGTCCCTCTTCCTTAAAGCGATCAACGATTCCATTCATAAGTGGAATTTCTGGTCCAACGAAAGTTAAGCCTACATTGTTTTCTTTTGCGAATAAGACTAATGCATCAAAATCATTCTCATCAATATCAACTGGTGTTGCAACGTCTCGCATACCTTCATTACCTGGCGCTACATATATTTTTTCTACCTTTTCAGATTGTGCAAACTTCCAAGCTAAAGCATGCTCACGTCCACCACGGCCAATTACTAAAACATTCATATTTCATCCCCCAATAATTAAATAAGTACAAACTAGAAGCTATGCTCCTAGTTTGTTTTCATATCAATAAAAGTTTAAAAAGGAGGATCAAGAGAACCGAGCAGGTCGAGGCGCATTCGCCAAGAGGACACGGAGTGTAGCTT